>JAUIGT010000010.1 GCA_030432615.1 Verrucomicrobiia bacterium | reverse complement strand
ATCCGAAACTGGCGAAGCCCGAACTCGCCGCCTACACGCTGGTGGCGAACCTGCTGCTGAACCTCGACGAGGTGGTGAACAAGAATTGAGATGCCTCTTATCAGCGCAAGAGGAACCCGACGCCCACAAGACTCACTCACGGTTCATTCGATGAAAGGAGATGTCGTCAAGATCGTATCCAGACGGCATGAAACGATTTTGGATCGTCGCCGCCCTGTTTCTCATTCTTACGGGCATCACCCTCTTCGCCTGGCAGATCATTCAATCGAAGACGTCGCCTGCATCTATCGCCATCCCGGTTCGGGGTGGAAAGACAATGCACCTCCGGGTAGCCGAAGCGCTGCCCCACTACTGCCAAAGCGATCCGGCTTGGACCGGCGGACGAATCGGTGGATCGGGTGAGTCGATCGGAAAGGTGGGCTGCACCCTCTGCTGCGTTGGCATGGCCTTCGATCACTTTGGACTCACCGGGTCCGATCCCACTTCCTTGAACACGTCCCTGATCGAGAAAGGCGGTTACACTGATCGTGGGTGGATTCGTTGGGATGCCGTCTCCCAAGTTTCAGATCAAATGGTCGGTGTCACCGTTCATGGATCACCGAGCCATCGACAGATCGATGAAGATCTCGAGTCAGGTCGCCTGGTAATTGCAAAGTTCTATCTCCCGCTCGGCATTCCTCACTGGGTGTTGATCTGCGGCAAGGATGGGGACGACTATCTTATCAAGGATCCGGCGCGAACCGAGCCGGGCCTGATTCCCCTTTCTCAGGGAGCCGACTTCCTCGTCGCCATCCGAACGCTGAATTTACGCTCCTGAAGGGAGATTTCTCGTCCGATGATTGGGAACCGAGCCCCAGCCGAACCGATCGCGCCATTGAACCGGTCACCGGTACTGTTCTACTCTGTCGCCCCATGAATCGAACCCTCTCGACTCCCCGCCCGTTTCTTGCCTCCGCGCTCTTCGCCCTCGGGCTTTGCGCTTTCTTCCCCTCGACCCGGGCGGCCGAGCCCGAGTTGCCCAACATCATGGTCTTCCTGGTGGACGACATGGGAGTGATGGATACCTCGGTCCCGTTTCTCACCGACGAAGCCGGGGCACCGAAGCGTTATCCGCTGAACGACTTCTACCGCACTCCCTCGATGGAGCGCCTGGCCAAGCAGGGCATCCGGTTCAACCAGTTCTACGCCATGAGCGTCTGCTCGCCGACCCGGATCTCGATCATGACCGGCCAGAATGCCGCTCGTCACCGGGCCACCAACTGGATCAACCCCTGGCAGAACAATGCGGGGCCGCAAGGGCCGCCCGAATGGGATTGGAAGGGACTGGACTCGCGCGACATCACCCTGCCCGGCCTGCTGCGCAAACAGGGCTATCACACCATCCACGTCGGCAAGGGCCACTTCGGTCCCGAGGAAACCGAGGGCGCCGATCCCGCCAATCTCGGGTTCGATATCAACCTCGCGGGCCGTTCCATCGGGGCTCCAGGCAGCTACTACGCGGAGAAGAACTACGGCAAGGGCACGAAACGCGAGCGCAGCGCGGTGCCGCATCTCGATCAATATCACGGCACCGACACCTTCCTCACCGAGGCCCTGACCATCGAGACGAAGAAACTGGTGGCCGATGCGGTGAAGAGCGATACGCCCTTCTACCTCTACTTCGCGCACTACGCGGTGCACGCACCGTTCGAGTCCGATCCGCGCTTCGCCGATCACTATCGGGATTCCGGCAAACCGGAAAACGCCCAGGCTTTCGCCACCCTGGTCGAGGGGATGGACAAGAGTCTCGGCGACATGCTCGACCAGTTCGAGGAACTCGGTGTCGCCGAAAACACCCTCGTATTCTTTCTCGGCGACAACGGTTCCGACGCCCCGCTCGGCGACCAGCACGAGGTCGCCTGCGCCGCCCCGTTGCGCGGCAAGAAAGGCGCGCACTACGAGGGCGGCATGCGGGTCCCGTTCATCGCCGCCTGGGCCAAGCGCGATCCGGACAATGCCTGGCAGAAGAAGCTGCCCATACCCGCCGGAACCATCCAGGGACAAGTCGCGAACGTCACCGACCTCTACCCCACCCTGCTGAAACTGGTGGACGCGAAAAACCCGAAGGGCCACGCCGTCGATGGTCGGCCTCTCCAGACCCTCCTCACCGGTCAAGCCGATGCGGACCGCCCGGAAGAGTTCCTGATGCACTACCCGCACGCCCCTCACCGCAGCAACTATTTCACGGTGTGGCGGAACGGCGACTGGAAAGCCATCTACCACGCCCTTCCCGAGGTGAAGACGACCGGCGGCTTCATCCAGTTCGAGGGCGGCCACTACCAGCTCTTCAACCTGAAAGAAGATCCCTACGAGCAGAACAACCTCGCCGATCAGGAGCCGGAGGTCCTGAAGCGGATGATCGAGGAAATGCGGACCGCGCTCGATCGCGACGACGCGGTCTTTCCCGTGAGTGAAGACGGCAAGCCCCTGAAGCCGGTGGTTCCCTGAGAGGTCCACCTCGCCTCGCTTCAGTTCCGAACCGGGTCTTGAGCCGGCTCGACACTCAGGGGGAGCGTCATCCTCGCCCTGCCTGCAATGTCCATATTGATTTCGTAGGGACCGAATCCCGGGAAGACGATCTGGTCGAAATCGATCACGAAGGTGGTCACCAGGAGGCCGCCGGACCGGGCCGGAAGCATGCATCCTTCGACCCGTGGAATCACCTGCCTGGCATCGCCGTCGATCATCTCGACCACGAAGCGATGTCCCGGTTCATCCAGATTTTCCGAGCGAACGCGGACGGCGAGACAGAAGCTCTTCTTTACCGGCTGCTTGTTCGCCGTGATCCGGTCGAACACGTCGATGACCGTGAGAGAGCCCCTGGGAGCCAGGGCCTTCTCGCAAACCGCAAAAATTTCGAATGTCATGTCATGCTGGGGTCAAACTCCAAGAATTCCTCCCCGGAAACCAATCACACCCCAGCGGCATTCTCACGAAGAAATTGACATTACTTGTTGGTTATATGTGAATTAGGAAGAATTCACCCTCCACCGATTCAGGAAAATCCGTCTCTCCGTGGAGCCTCCGAAAGTTCTCGCCACGGCCCGCGATTTCCCCCGCCCGGCCCCGCGAATCCGGTTCGAAGTCGGCATCGCGTCCGGCTTTTTGCTGGCGAGCGCCGGGGAAATCCCCGATGATCCCGGGACGAAATTTTGCCGGTGACTGCGACCGGGGCGGAATCCCGATTTTCCACCCCGGTCTTTTCGACTCCGCTCTTCGCTCCTGAACGGAGTGTCGAGACGAAGCGCGCCGGACCCGGACGCCAATCCATCTTTTTCTTTCCCCCTCCCGACGAACCCATGGCCACGGCGAACCCCGAACAGGACCGGGACCGACTGTCGGCAATCCTCCAATATCTGGAGGACTGGGACAATCTCGTCCGCACTCCGGTGACCACCGTCGAGGGCTACCGGGCCGGCCTCGCCGCGCACCAGCACGAGGTCGAAAAGCTGCCGGGTGTCCGCCTGCAGGTGGAAGAGGAAGATGGCGAGGACACCTGGTTGACGGTCTCGCGACTCACCAAGGAACCGGTCCCGGCGCTGCCCGAGGATCTCAAGCCTTGGCTCACCGTTCGCAATCACCCCGACTCCCGCCCAAAGTGGCGCAAGCGGGCGCGCTTCGAGGGCGGACGACCCGAGGCCGCGAGCGATCCGGAAATTCCCGCCGCCGTTCCCCAGGAGATCCGTGCCCATTTCCTACGCTACCTGAACAACGAGTGGCAGCCCTGGTCGGAACGCGAGGCGCCGAGGCGCAAGAGCATTCAGCTCTACGAGAAGCTCTTCGCTCTCCTCCAGACTCTCGAACACGGCAACACCGAGAACCCCATCGAACTGGTCTGGGGCATGGCGCTCGCGGTATGGAAACCGGGCGGCCGGGTTCTGCGGCATCCCCTGTTGACCCAGGAAGTGGAGATTCTGCCGCTCGAGGGCGACATGATCCTCAAGGTTCGTCCCACGTCCCGCGAACCGCAGGTCGAGACCGACCCGTTTCTTTCCCTGGAACTCCCGGGCCTGGCCGATTTCGAAAAAACGGTCCGCGAGCAGCTCGACGCTGCGGAGATGACGCCCTCGCCCTTCGACCCCGCCTCGTTCGAGTTCGTCGGGCGCGCCGCGGCGGAACGACTCGACACTCGCGGTGTTTTCCACCCTGATCCGGTGAGTGAACTGCCGAAGCCGGATTCGTCGCTTTTTCTCTGCAACCACTGGGTGCTGTTCGCCCGGCGCCGCAGCTCCAGCTTTCTGATCCAGGACCTCGCCCGGTTGCGGGAAGAGGTGATGGAAAACGGCGTGCCCGAAGGCGCGCCCGCGCACCTCGTGCGGGAACCGGTCGATGACGCCCGCTTGGACGAGCCGATCCCATTTCGTGGCCTCTCGACCGCGGGCACCGACGGGAGCGAGACGATGCGGGAACTCTATTTTCCCAAGCCCTTCAACGAGGAGCAGGTGGAAATCATCCGCCGTCTCGAGACTCAGCCCGGCGTCGTCGTCCAGGGCCCACCCGGAACCGGCAAGACCCACACCATCGCCAACGTCATCTGCCACTACCTCGCCGAGGGAAAACGCGTCCTCGTGACCTCCAAGGGCGAGGCCGCTCTCTCCGTGCTCCGCCAGCAGATCCCGGAAGCGATTCGCCCCCTCACCGTCAGCCTCCTGACCAACGAACGCCAGGGGAAGGAGCAACTCGAGCAGGCGGTCAATCACATCAACGCCCAGAAGAGCGTGCTTCGTCCCGACGCCCTGGAACGCGTCATCGCCCAGCTGGAGGAACGCATCGACGAAGCGCACACCCGCATCGCCGGTCTCGACGCCGAGCTGCGCGCGTGGGCGCGGAGGAATCTTTCGCCATGCCCCGCCGACCTCGGCGGGCTGGATCCGGAGACCCTGGCCCGCGAGGTGGCGGACGGTAGGGAGCCGCATGGCTGGTTTCCCGATTCGCTCGACGGGCGCCCGGAACAGGCTCCGCCGCTCTCGGAACGCGAGGCGGATTCCCTGGCCGAGGCCCGACGCGAGATCGGCGGCGACCTTTCCCTGGTCGAGATCGATCTGCCCGCCACAATCGATTTTCCCGAGCCATCGGACGTGGCCGCGGCTCACGAGGTACTGCGCGAGCGGGACGCCCTCGATGCCCGTCTGGAGAAAGGCAACTGGCCGCCCCTTGCTCGGGAGGATACGGCCGCGATCGAGTTGGCGCGCCAGCTCCGCGACCGGCTGGGTGAACACCGCGCCCTGCTCGCCGCCTGTCGGGAATCGTGGCAACTCACGCTGGCCGACTGGTGCCGGGGCGCCGCCTCGACCGCCGACACCGAGGTGGCCCGGGCGGTGGAGACGTTGCTGGAGGAAATTCTCGATCACCGGGAAGCGCTCGATACTTTCGTCACCACCTCGGTCGAGATTCCCGAGGGCGGTCTTCACGACGCGATTCTCCGCGAGGCCGTGGATCGGGCCGCCGGGGGACGGCGTCCCTTTCCCGCGCTCGCCTTCGGCAAGGGAGACTCGAAGCGATGCTTCGCCGCGATCCGGCTCGATGGACTGGCGCCCGGCAACGTCGCCGACTGGGATCGGGTCCGGAAATATATCGACCTGATGCGCGACGCCGCCTCGCTTGCCGCTCGGTGGAACAGCCTCGGCAGCCAGTTGCGCGCACCCGCCGCCGATGGCGCCAGCATCGCCGGATTCCGCCGGCTGGTGGAACTGGCGGAGGAAGCCGAGCGCGCCCTGCGGCTGGCGCTCGGACATGAGAAGGATTTCACCGCCCGAGTCGCGTCCGTTTTCCCCGATCTCGACCGACAACGAATCCAGCCGGTGGAACCGTTTCTCGGCGAACTCGAAACCGCGCTGAACTCGCAGCTGCGCCGCGCCGACCTGGAGACCACTTCCGGTGCCCGGACAGCCTGGTTGACCCGGCTCGAAGGCGAGGATCATCCAGTCGTCAATCGCATGCGCGACCTGCTGCGCCATTCCCTCGGCGACGCCCATCTCGCCAGCAGCGAGATCGAGAAAGCCTGGCGCGGCCTCCGCGACGAACTGGCCCGCCTTCACGATCTCTGGTCCCACGCCGCCACCCTGCGGTCGCTCACCGGTCGCATCGCCCGGGCCGGGGCCCCGGTATGGGCCGAGCGCCTCCGCAGCGAACCGTGCCGCGGCGGAGAACCCGACCCGGTTTTTCCCGCGAGCTGGCGGGAGTCCTGGCAGTGGAGCCGGCGGCGTGGCTATCTGGAGAGTATCGACGGGCGGCAACAGATCCAGCGCCTCACCGCCGCGCGAGCCGAAGCCGAGCGACATCTCGCCGCCGACTACGAAACCATCATCGAGAAGCGGACCTGGCTCGGATTGGTCCGCCAGCTCGGCGGAAACCCTGCGATCACCCGCGCCATCGTGGCCTACGTCAAGGCCATCCGGAACATGACCAAGTCCGGCAAGGGCAAACGGGACATGGCCCTCCGTCACAGCGCCCGCGAGGCCATGGAACTCGCCAGCCAGGGCGTGCCCTGCTGGATCATGCCCCAGTGGCGGGTGTCGGAATCGCTTCCCTCCCGGCTGGGTGAATTCGACCTCGTGATCATCGATGAAGCCTCGCAGAGCGACGCCTGGGCGGTGCCGAGCCTGGTTCGTGGCAAACGGGTCCTCATCGTAGGCGACGACAAGCAGGTCGGTCCCCAGGTTTCCTTCGCCAGCCAGCGCCAGGTCGATCACCTGATGGAGCGCCTCCAGGGCGCCGGTCTCCCCCGCGACATCCGCAACTGCCTCGACCCCAAGGAATCGGCCTACGATCTTGGCGAGTTGATCTTTTCGGGCCAGACCATCCGCCTGCGGGAGCATTTCCGCTGCGCCGAACCCATCATCCAATTTTCCAACCGGCTGTGCTACGACGGCGAGATCAAGTGCGTCCGCGTACCGCGGGCCACCGAGCGTTTGCTGCCGACCCTGGTCGATGTCCATGTCGTCCACGGCGCCCGCGACCCGCGGCGAAAGATCAATGCCGCCGAGGCCTTCGCCATCGTGGATGAAATCGAGGCGCTGGTATCCGATCCGGCCCTCGCGGACCGCAGCATCGGGGTGGTTTCCCTGCTCGGTGTCGAGCAGGCGAAATTCATCTTCAATCACCTCCTCGAGCGCATCGGCGAGGAGAAATACCTGCGGCACCGCATGCGCTGCGGCGATGCCCGGACCTTCCAGGGCAGCGAAGCCGACATCATCTTCCTCTCCGCGGTCGATGACGGCGAGAGCGCCAGCGTGATGACCGAGAACCTGATGGACAACGTGCGGCGGATGAACGTGGCCACCTCGCGAGCCCGCGACCGGCTCTATTTTTTCCACAGCTTCGCCCGCGGCGACCTCCGGGCCGCCGACCTTCGCGGCAGGCTCCTCGATCATTTCCGATCCCCGTTGGCCGGACTGGATGACGCCGATTCCTCCACCGGGACCAGCGAAGACGCCGGTCTGCCCGCTCACGCCCGCGCCATCCGCGACGAACTGCGCAAGCGTCGTTTCCGCGTGCTTCCCAAGGTGCGGGTCGGGACGCATCGCATCGACCTCGTGATCGAAGGCGAGGAAGGTCGGCGACTTGCCGTGGCCTGCGACGGAGGTGACGAGACCCGCCGCGCGTCTTCGACCGAATGGCTCGACACCATGGCGAAGCAACGCCTCCTGGAACGAGCCGGCTGGAGTTTCTGGCGCTGCTGGGCCGCCAGCTGGATGCGCGATCCCGACGGCTGTCTCGATGACTTGATCGACACCCTCGCCGCCGCCGAGATCCGCCCCCTGCGTGGGCGCCGGAAAGACCAGGGGCTCGATCAACTGGTCGAATTTCGCAACGTCACCTCCGTGCGCCCGGTCCCGGACGACACCGATCTGCCGGACGACTTCGACGACGACCTCGAATCCTTTTCCGGGGAACTGGGAAATTTCGAAGCCGGGGAGGAAGAGGAATCCGAAGCCGCCCCCGCCGAGCCCTCCTCATCCGCAGGGACCGCCTCGACAGGCCCCACCATGCAACTCTCGCCCAAGACCTCCGAGCGCCTGGCTTCGCTCCTTTCCGGGCGAGATGGGCGGAGTAGTTAGGAATCGCGAGGGAGAGGCCCTCTCGGGAAAGCGCGTCCAAAGGGCTGATGCCTCAACCCTTTTCGTGAGTTCGCTGTTGATGTACCTGCCGAGTCGCAGTTTCAGCGGGTTTCGTCGATCACCTTGTTCACCGCGGACCGGTAATTGGTCTCCATGATCTCCCGATCGGAAAAATATTGGTTCCACTCCTTGTCCAACTCCGCTTCCTGTCGTTTCAAATCCTGATAGACACTCTCTTTGTTCGCCTTGGCCTGGGTGACCGCGGCTTCCAACGGTGCGAGGATCTTTTCCTGATCGGAAGCCGATTTTCGAACGCCGCCCGAGGTCAGCTGATTCTTCATGGTCCGCAATTTGTTCTCCGCATCTCTTACGGCATCGTCGGCCGCCCCCAGCACTTGATTGTAGTTCTGCTGGAAGTCCGTCTTGCGATTCTGAAGCTCAAGGCGTCGCCGCTCGAACTCGGCCTTTTTCTCCGTCAGTTGATCTCTAAGCTGAGACAATCGAACGTCACGCTCTTCCACCTTGGAACTGTACCCGCCGGCCTCTGCCTTTTCCTCCTCGGGCTTCGCCTCGTTTTCCGCCATTTTCGGCTCCTCGACCACCGTTTCCGCGGGCGGCTCTTCCACGGGAGTGTTCTTCTCCTCTTCCTCGACTACGGCAACCTCGGTTTTCTTCTCCGACTCCTTCGCTGCCGCCTCTTCCTCTTCCTTCATCTTGGCGAGTTCACGCTGCATTTCCAACATCTTCTCCTGATTGGGAAGATGAATCTTCTGGTACCAGAATCCAGCTCCAGCCAACACGATCAGCAGAATGATGATGAAGTTTTTCATGTTTCGTAAGGGAAGTTGAGAAGAGTGTGCGGGCCACGAGGAATGAGCTTAGCCCTCCTCGCGAGCCGCCTAACGAGGCTATACGAACTCGGCGGTTGGTCAAGTCTCGGATTCGCATAAGGGCGAATTGGCCAACCCTTTTACTGTAGTCCGGGTCTCCTCCGCCTCGATTCCACCAGCCTTGACGGCGCACGCTCAACGAAGATGCCAATCCGCCCCGTCGGCCATGATGCTGGCGTTGATCTCGAGGAGTTGCTTCTTCATCTTCGCCACCCGGTCGGGGTGATCGGCGGCTACGTCGGTGGTCTGGTTCGGGTCTTCCTTCAGGTTGAACAACTGAAAATCGGTGTAACCACCTTGCTTGATCTGGGGAATCCAGGCTTCCTGGAACATGTTGTCGGTGGAAAGTTCGTAGTCGGGATTCGCGACCAGCGACCAGTCGCCGTCTCGCATGGCCACGATGGGTCGGCTTTTCTGCAGGTGCCAGAAGAGCGGTTGGTGTCGAGTGAAGGAGTCGGGTTTTCCCTTCAGCAGCGGGGACAGGTCCGAGCCGTCCAGATGGACTTCCGGCATTTCCAGTCCCAGCAATCCACAGACCGAGGGCAGGATATCGACCACGCCCGCCGGTTCGTCGGAAACCACGCCCGCCGGAATGGTTCCGGGCCAGCAGAAGATCCCGGGCACGCGAATGCCGCCCTCCCAGTTCATGCCTTTGCGACCACGAAGACCTCCGGTGCGGTCGTCGCGGTAGCTGCCATTGTCCGAGGCGTAAATGATGAGGGTGTTTTCCGGATCATCGAGGGTGCGGAGTTTCTCGAGCAAGCGGGCGATGGCGCGGTCGGTATTGTCGATGGTGCCGGAGTAGACGGCGGCCTTGTCCTTCAGGTTGTCGGCGTTGTAATCGCGGACGATGTCGTCCGGCGCCGCGATCGGAGCGTGCGGTTCGTGGAACCAGACATTGAGAAAGAAGGGGGCGTCACCTTCCCGATCTCCACGCTTCCCGTCCAGCCACTCGATGGCTTCATCGACGACCAGCTGGCAGGAGTAGCCCTCCAGTTTCCCGACCGGCTCGCCGTTACGAATGAAATTGTCCGGGTTGTGATGACTGGGTTCGGCATTGTTCCAGGTGGCGAACCAGTAGTCGAAACCGTGCTTGTCCGGGGTCGGCTTGAAAGGGCGTTCCTCGGTGGGCAGTCCGAGATGCCATTTGCCGATGTGGGCGGTCGAGTAACCCGCCTTCTTCAGGACCTCGGCGAGGGTCGTTTCCCGCTCGAGCAGGTGCGAATTCTGCGAGGCGTCATGGATCCACGACCACACCCCGGCGCGAATGTGGTGGCGTCCGGTCAAAAGCACTGCCCGCGACGGCGAACACACGGCGCAACCCGAATAGAAGTTCGTGAACCGGGTTCCCTTCGCCGCCAGGGAATCGATGTTCGGCGTCTTCACCGGCCCGTCGTAGACACCCACGTCCTGCCAGCCCAGATCGTCGGCCAGCAGCATGACGACATTGGGGCGTTCCGGAGAGGCGGCCTCGAGGGAATCGACCGACACGGTCACCCAGAAGATCGCAAGAACAGCGAGAGAAAAACGAGAGGCGGGATTTTTCATGATGCCGTCCATCGTCGGAGATGAAGTCCGCCGCGGCAACGGCGTTTCTCGGCACCCCGTTCTTCCTCATTCCCGGATCTCTTCTCTGCGTCGAAGCGTGGCACCGGCAGCGGAGTCGGCCGCCTGCGCCAGGTGACGGCGCATGGCTTCGGCGGCGGACGCCTCGTCTCGACGCTCTATGGCATGGAGAATATCGAGGTGTTCGTTGACCGTCGTGTTGTGAATCCCGCCCAGTGCCTGCTCTCCGACGATTTCACGCATCAACTGCACCAGTTCCCCATAGCGGGCGATTTCCGCCGCGAGCCGCCGGTTCCCGGAGGCCTCGGCGATGGCGGTGTGGAGTTCGCGATCGCTTTCCCAATCGGGATCCACTCCTCCCTGGTCCCGAATCTTTTCAAAGGCAGCGATCATGGCCTCGATCCAATCCTTCTCCAAGCGCGTCGCTGCCAGTCGGGTCGCCTCGACTTCGAGCAGTGAGCGCACGGCATAGAGATCGCGCAATTCGTCAGGGCCGAAGGGAGCGAAGACCGCGCCGCAGTTGCGTCGCAACTCGACCAATCCCAGCCCCTGCAACTCCAGCAACGCCTCCCGAACCGGCGTCCGACTCACCCCGAACCGCTCGACGGCCTCCGCCTCGGTCAGGCGGTCGCCCCCTTTCCACGTTCCGTCGAGCAATCCCGCGATCACTCCGCGAACGACCCCGCCTTTCCCGGAAACGCGGGACCGGGATGAGGACGAAGAAGAAGTTCGAGCAGTGACGGAAGGCATAGCGGATTCGCGTGATTGTATACAATTCGGCTTGAGATAGCCAGCGAAGGCTACTTCCTTTACGCTCTCACCATGGCTCGGAAAACCTCTCTTTTTCGCGAACCTCGATTCGGGATCGCCCGAATCCTGGCGGCGGTGTCGTTGCCTCTCGCGCCACTTCTGGCCGGCGCGGTGGACTTCGAAAAGGACCTCAAGCCGGTGTTGGAGAAGAAGTGCCTCGGATGTCACAACCCCAACATCGCGAAGGGCGACATCATCCTGTCCGAACCGGACGCGGTCCTGGATCCGGAAGCCCACCTTGTCGTGCCCGGCGACGCCCTCGCCAGTGAACTCTATCTCGTCACCACCCCGGAAGAACCCGGGGAGGCGCCCTACATGCCGGAGAAGGGCGAACCGCTGACGGAATCCGAGGCGGAACTGCTGAAGCAGTGGATCGAGTCGGGAGCGTCGTGGCCGGAAGGACTCGTGCTCAAGGAAGCCTCGAAAGCCGACCGGAGTTGGTGGGCCTACCAGCCGTTGCGAAACGATTTCCCCCATCTGTCCGGGACTGGATCCGAAGTGGAGCGGAACCCGATCGATGTTTTCCTCGCGGAAAAACTCGCGGAGCAGGGCCTGGAAATGAATCCTCCGGCCGACGCACGCACCCTGATTCGCCGAGCCACCTACGATCTCACCGGTCTGCCGCCGACGCCCGAGGAAGTGGCCGCGTTCGAGAAGGCTCACCGCGTCGACCCCGATGACGCCTTTCAGGAACTGGTCGATCGGCTCCTCGTATCCCCACGTTATGGTGAACGCTGGGGACGCCACTGGCTCGACGTGGTCCGCTTTGGCGAAAGCCGCGGCTACGAGCGGAACCAGATCATCGACAACGCCTGGCCCTTTCGCGACTACGTCATCGAATCGATCAACGCCGACAAGCCCTTCGACCGGTTCATCCGCGAGCACCTCGCCGGGGATGTGATCGGAGCGGACGACCCTGCGGTCGAAATCGGCAGCGCTTTCCTCGTGGCCGGTCCCTACGACGATGTCGGCAACCAGGATGCGGCCCAGGCCGCCCAGATCCGGGCCAACACGCTCGACGAGATCATCAGCGCCACCGGCGAAGCCTTTCTCGGCATGACCCTCGGCTGCGCCCGCTGCCACGATCACAAATTCGATCCCATCTCCCAGCGCGACTACTACCAGCTTTACGCCACCTTCGCGGGCGTGCGGCACGGTCAACGGGTCCTGGCCTCGGCGGAGGAAAAACGCGAACACCGCTCCACCGTCGCCCCGCTGGAAAAACGGAAGACGAATCTCGAGACGGAGAAGAAGGAAATCGAGCGGGCCATCCTGGCACGCGCCCGAAAACGGGCGGCCGAATTCGAGAACTCCTGGATCCGCCCGAAAGTCGATCGCACCGGTACCGAGGAACGGTTCACGCCGGTCACGGCCAGATACATCCGCCTGGTCAGCGAAGGCCTCGACAGCAATCCCAACGTCGCCGCCGGATTCCGAATCGACGAATTCGAGGCTTGGTCGGCCGGCAAAAACTCGCGCAACGTGGCGCTGGCCAAGAACGGCGGCAAGGCTTTCGGGAAAGCGCGCGAGATCGAGGATTTCCCGAACGCCTACGGACCGCAGCACGCCATCGATGGCGAGTCGGGAGCCCGTTTCATTTCCACCGGCACCGAACTGACGATCGAGTTCGCCGAGCCCACCGAGATCGACCGGGTGCGTTTCTCGAGCGCCTGGAACGAGAGCACCCCGGAGCACCGCAAGTTCGTCTTTGTCTCCGAGTATCGCATCGAGGTGTCCGGGGACGGAAAGAACTGGCGCGAGGTGGCCCACGGTCGCGATCGCAAACCCGTCAGCGAGGCGCATCGGCAGGTGCGCTGGCGCAAGGCGGAAACCACCGTCGAGGAGGCCAGGCGCCTGTCGGACCTCAACCGGGAAATTGCGGAGACCCAGCGCAAGATCGACGCCGCCGGCGCGCTCCCGGTCGTGTGGGTGGGAACCCGGAACGCCGAGGACGCGAAGGGGCCCTTTCATCTCTTTGTCGGCGGCAGCCCCCAGAAACCGGGCGAACCACTGACGCCGGCCAGTCTCTCCACCCTGGACGAGGTGGTGCCCACCTACGAACTTCCCGCCGGTAGCGACGAAGCGGAACGACGGAGGCGGCTCGCCGATTGGATCGTGCATCCGGACAATCCACTGACCCCGAGGGTACTCGCCAACCGGCTCTGGCATTACCATTTCGGGACCGGAATCGTGGACACCCCCAACGACTTCGGCTACATGGGCGGCCGCCCGACCCACCCGGAGCTGCTGGATTTCCTGGCCGCCGAACTGAAAGAGAATGGCTGGCGACTGAAGCCGATGCACCGGTTGATCATCCTGTCGCGCGCCTACCGGCAGAGTTCCGACTGGCATGACAAAGCCGGAAAGATCGATGGCGACAGCCGCCTCCTCTGGCGTTTCCCCCCGCGCCGGCTCTCGGCCGAGGAGATCCGGGATACGATGCTGGCGATTTCCGGGAAACTCGATCTCACCATGGGCGGTCCCGGTTTCCGGCTCTACCATTACATGCAGGACAATGTCGCCACCTACGAACCGCTCGACGAGCATGGTCCCGAGACGTATCGCCGCGCCGTCTATCACCAGAATGCGCGCGCCTCCGTGGTGGACCTGATGACGGACTTCGATCAACCGGACTGCGCCTTTTCGACTCCGGAACGGGTCGAAACCACCACCCCGCTTCAGGCCCTCACCCTGCTGAACCACGAATTCACGCTCGACATGGCGGAAGCATTCGCCGCTCGCATCGAGTCCCTCGCCGGCGACGATCCACCCTCGCAGGTGGTCGAGGCCTTCCGCCTCGCCTGGCAACGCGAACCGGCTCCCGACGAACGAGAGCGATCCGTCGCCACCATCGAGCGGCTCGGCCTCCGCGCTTTCTGCCGCGCCCTGCTCAACGCGAACGAACTCATCTACCTGGATTGAATGCGATGATGAACCCGTTTCCCGACAGCACTCGCCGCCGCTTTCTCGGCAACGTCACCACCGGCCTCATGGGCGTGGGACTCGCGCAACTCCTGCAACGCGATGTCTCCGGGGCGGTATCCTCCCCGACCTTCGCCACCTGGCATCCCGGGTCCGGGGAATCGCATTTTCCGGCCAAGGCCAAGCGGGTTCTCCAGATCTTCTGTCCCGGCGCCGCCTCCCACATGGACCTGTGGGAGCACAAGCCCCTGCTCGAGAAGATGGACGGCAAGCCGCTGCCGGGAGAGGAAAACCTCGTCAGTTTCCAGGGGAAAAACGGACCACTGATGCGAAGCCCATGGCCGTTCCAGCCGGCGGGCGAAAGCGGAAAGATGATCTCTTCCATGCTGCCCCACCTGGCGAAACACGTGGACGACATCGCCTTCTTCCACGGGATGACCTCGAAGACCAACACCCACGGTCCCGGCTGCGTATTCGTGAACACCGGCCATCCCACCGAGGGATTCCCCAGCGCCGGCGCCTGGACCAGCTACGCGCTCGGCAGCCTCACCGACGACCTGCCCACCTACGTCGCCATTCCCGACATCCGGGGCGAACCGCCCAACGGCAAGGCCAACTGGAGCAACGGCTTCCTTCCGGCCAAGCACCAGGCCATCACCATGGCCGCCCACCAGCCCATCCGGAACCTGCAACGGCCCGCTTCCATCGATGAAAAGGAGGAAAGCGGCACCCGCGACCTGCTCGACTTTTTCAATCGCCGCCACGCCGAGGCGCGTCCCGAGGAATCCGCCCTCCACGCCCGCATCGAAGCCTACGAACTCGCGGCGCGCATGCAGATGTCGGCGCCCGAGGTCCGCGATTTCCAGAGCGAACCCCGTCACATCCACCGTCTCTACGGCACCGATTCCAGCAACGAACTCAAGGCCGCCTACGCGCGCAACTGTCTCCTCGCCCGGCGGCTCCTGGAGCGCGGCGTCCGCTACGTGAACCTCTACTGCGCCTCGCGGGCCAGCGGCGTGGATGGACTGCTCAACTGGGATGCCCACAAGACCCTGAAGCCGGACTACGAGCGACACTGTCCCGTCTTCGACCAGCCGACCGCCGCCCTGCTCACGGACCTGAAGCAGCGGGGCATGCTCGAGGATACCCTCGTGCTCTGGACCACCGAATTCGGCCGCATGCCCACCCGCCAGGAAGGCACCGCGGGGCGCGACCACAATCCCGACGGTTTCACCCTCTGGATGATGGGCGCCGGGGTGAAAGGCGGCACCAGCTATGGCGCCACCGACGACTTCGGGCGCCGGGCGGAGCGAAACCCGACCACGATCTGGGAGTTCTACGCCACCGTCCTGCACCTGCTCGGACTCGATTTCGAGCGCCTCTCATTCTACCACAACGGGCTCGACCGCCGCTTGACCGATGTCCACGGAAAGGTCATCCGGCAGGTGTTGGCGTAACGGCGTCGCCACGCGATTCGTCTTGCCCGGCCGGGGAAAACGTATAGGCTGGGCGACATGAAGAAAGGTTGCATCATTGCTCTCGTCGTCGCCGCCGTCCTCGCCTTGCTCGTGGGCGTAGCCGTCATCATCGGGGCGGTCGTCCTGGGCAAGAAAGTCGGAGAAGGAGGGCTGGAGTTCCTGGCCAAGGCGCCCAACGCCGGCGCGGTCTTCGCCATCGAAACGGCCATCGCGGAATACCAGAGGCAGAATCCCGACGCCAACGTCGAGCCCACCAACGAAGCCTGGGCAACCGCGCTGAAGGATTTCAAGATCGGCGGCTCCGGCGACCTGAGCGGTTTCATCGTGGAGGGCAAGCTCGTCGATGCCTTCCAGCAGGAAGTCGGCGTCAGCGAATCCGCCGACGGCACTGTCGTCATCACCTCTCCCGGGAAGGACGGCGTCCTTGGCAACGAGGATGACGTGACTTCCGAGATGATGACGGACCTCGTCGAGGATGCCGAAGCATCGGCGGATCCGGCACCAGAAGCACCGGCTCCCTGATTTCCCGCCGCTTTTCCAAGGCACCCTATGCAGAAAGGCCGCGCGACGGAGCGCGGCCTTTTCCTTTGCCAAGTTTTTCGCTCCCGGCCACGTTATCCTCTCCCCTCCGCGATGCAGGAATACCACCGTCTCCTCCAACTCGTTCTCGATCAGGGAAAACCCCGTGACGATCGCACCGGCACCGGCACGCTCGGCGTCTTCGGTGCCCAGGCACGCTTCGATCTCCGGGAAACCTTTCCCGTGGTCACCACCAAGAAGCTGCACCTGCGCTCGATCATCCACGAGTTGCTCTGGTTCCTGAACGGCGACACCAACATCGGCTACCTTCGCGAGAACGGCGTCACCATCTGGGACGAGTGGGCCGACGAAAACGGCGACCTCGGTCCCGTCTACGGCAAGCAGTGGCGACGCTGGCAGGGCGCGCCCGACGCGGCGCCCATCGACCAGATTCACGGCGTGCTCGAGTCCATCCGGAAGAATCCCGAGAGCCGTCGCCACATCGTCAGTGCCTGGAACCCCGTCGACGTGCCCCACATGGCCCTGCCGCCCTGCCACACCATGTTCCAGTTCTACGTCGACACCACCGCCGGCGAACTCAGCTGCCAACTCTACCAGCGCAGCGCCGATCTCTTCCTCGGCGTGCCGTTCAACATCGCCTCCTACGCCCTCCTCACCCTCATGATGGCCCAGGTCTGCGACCTGAAACCCGGCGAATTCGTCCACACCTTCGGCGACCTGCACCTCTACACCAACCACCTCGAACAGGCGAAGCTCCAGCTTTCGCGGGAACCGCGTCCCCTTCCGGTGATGAAGCTCAACCCCGAGGTCAAGACCATCGACGGTTTCCGCTACGAAGACTTCGAGCTGGTCGGCTACGATCCTCATCCGGCCATCAAGGCGCCGATCGCCGTTTGATGCCGGTTGCGCGAGCTTAACCGGATCGTGTATGCTCTCTCCGTGACCGCCACCCAGTCATTCCTCGAAATCGAAAGCGTCCGCGACCGCGTTCACCCGCTCTCGGTTGAGGACTATCACGCCTTGGGGGAACTTGGGCACATCAATGAGCGGGTCGAACTCCTGCGCGGTGTCGTCGTCGAGAAAATGTCCAAGTCGCCTCTCCATTCCTTTGTCTGCCAACGGCTGGCCGACATTTTTCGCGCTTTCGCATCCGAATCGAGCGGATGGATCGTTCGCCAGGAGCAACCGCTGACTTTCGAGGACTCCGAGCCGGAGCCGGATCTATCGATCATTTCGGGACGTCCCGAAGACTTCCTCCGGCACCACCCCACCACCGCTCGCCTCGTCATCGAAGTCGCGATCTCTTCCATCGAAGTCGATCTCCAGAAAGCGCCCATCTACGCCGAAGCCGACATACCGGAGTTCTGGCTGGTTCGCCCCGCCGACCTCCAGATCGATGTCTTTACCCGGCCGGAAAACGGCATCTACCAGGAACAGCGGACCCTCGTGGAAACGAATCAGCTGACCTGCGAAATCTTCCCTGACTTCAGTCAGACCGTAGGCGAACTCCTCGGTCAGCCCACGGAAACCTGAATCCTGAAGACTCCCTCACTCATCGCCATCGTGGCCATGGCCAGCAATCGCGTCATCGGACGCGACGGCGACCTTCCCTGGCGCCTGCCGGAGGACCTGAGGTGGTTCAAGAAACTCACCCTGGGCCATCCCATCGTCATGGGCCGGAAAACGATGGACTCGCTCGGAGGCCGGCCCCTCCCCAAGCGTCGCAATCTGGTCGTTTCCCGGTCTCTCGATCAGGGCGATCTCCCCGAGGGTTTCGAGAAAACCGAGGCCGATCCCGACTCGCTCCGAAAGCTTGCGGAAACCGTTTTCATCATCGGCGGGGCCGAGATCTACCGGCTGCTCCTGCCCCACTGTGACGAGGTCTATCTCTCCTACGTGTACGAACCCCACGAGGGCGACACGTTCCTTCCGGAATTCGAAACCGGGTTCGAACTGCGGGAGATCCTCGCCACCACCGACGACTTCGAGCTGCGGCACTACGTTCGCCGCCGCTGAGTCAAACGGAGGTCGATTGATTCCCGCAACCGGTTGGCCCTGATCCCGCTGGAGACACTCCCGGTGTCTCCGCCCTGTGACCCTGATGCTTTCCCATTCCTATCCCTTCGACCCGTCCTACGGTCACGACCTCGAATCCTTGCTGGCAATCGGAGCGCCGGAGGAACCGCCCGGCTTCGTGGAATTCTGGCAGCGTCGCTACGAGCGCGCCCGAGTCGTCGATCCGGCTCCCGAAACGGGCCCGGTCACCACCACGCGCCGCGGATGGAAGGTGCACGACGTCAGTCACACCTCGACCGAAGGCACCACGATCCGGGGATGGCTCCTGGTGCCGGAGAACGAACCCGTCCGCCGCGGATTCGTCATCGGTCACGGCTACGGTGGCCGGGACGCACCCGACTTTCACCTTCCCTTCCAGGACGCCGCGCTGTTGTTTCCCTGTGCCCGCGGACTCGGTCGCAGCCGGAGCGATGCGCTGCCGGACGATCCCGGCCGTCACGTGGTTCACGACATCACCGATCCCGAACGCTACCTGTTGGGCCGCTGCGTCGAGGATCTCTGGACCTCCGGATCCGCGCTCCTCGCGCTTTTCCCGCAGGTCGAGGGACACCTCGGCTACCTCGGCATCAGCTTCGGCGGCGGCACCGGCGCGATGGCCATGGCCTGGGACCCGCGCTTCGGCAGGGCGCATCTCAACGTGCCCAGCTTCGGCAACCATCCGCTCCGCCTCGACCTTCCCACCACCGGGAGCGGAGCCAGCGTCCAGCAGTTCTACCGGCGCCACCCGGAGATCCTGGACACCCTGCTTCTCCACGATGCCGCCATCGCCGCGCGGCACATCCGCATCCCGGTTCACGGCGCCTACGCCCTCTTCGATCCCATGGTTGCGCCACCCGGGCAATTTTCCATCCATAATGCCCTCGCTGTGCCCGGATCCTGCTTTCCCCTCACGGCCGGACACCACCCGTATCCCGGCCAACTCGAGGAGGAGCGCCGACTGTTACGGGAAATTGACACGTTCTTCCAGGACTTGTGAATCGTCGTGGTCTATCTCGCGCACAACACCTCGCATTTTCCCTCGCCAGTGAACCGGGAGTACCACAACTGGTGGAGTCCGATCCTGGAACGAGAGATGGAACTGCTCGTTTTCGGACACGCCGGACCGAAAGTGCTCGTCTTTCCGACCCGCGGAGGCCGGTTCTACGAGTACGAGAATCTCCGCATCGTTCACTCGCTGGCCGAACGACTCGCGGCCGGCGAGATGCAGCTCTACTGCGTCGATGGCATCGACAGCGAGTCGTTCTACTGCTGGTGGGCGCATCCCTCCGGCCGCATCCGACGGCACATGCAGTACGAGCAATACCTGCTGGAGGAGGTCATTCCGTTCATGCAGGAGAAAAACCCGCGCTCCGGGCTCGTCGCGCACGGATGCAGCCTCGGCGCCTTCCACGCCGCCAACCTCGCCTTCCGTCACCCGCATCTCTTCGACAAGCTGGTCGCCTTTTCCGGTCGCTACGACCTGACCCTGTCCGTCGAGCACTTCCCCGATCTCTTCGACGGCTTCTACAGCGACGATATCTATTACCACACGCCCAGCCATTTCCTGCCGCGACTGGAATGCCCGGAGATCCTCGCTGAGCTGCGCCGCATGGAAATCGTCCTCGTCATCGGGGAGGAAGATCCCTTTCGGCAGAACAACATCGAGCTGAGCGCCGTGCTCTGCGACAAGCACATTCCCCACGAGTTCTACCTCTGGGGCGAGCGCGCCCACCGCGGTTACTACTGGCGACGCATGGCGCCGCTGTATCTCTGAAAAGGACGTCCCAACCCTGGGACTCGGTCGCTGAATACGCCGTGGAACGGATACACGAAGACCGGTACACTCGGCGTCACTTGAAGCTTTTCGAGCTTGGCCGTTTCCGGTAGCGTAGATCGTAGATGAAACGCCATGCCCTCCCTCTCTTCGTGGCCGCCTACGTGATCTTCGGCGTCGCCCTGCTGCTCTACCCTTCGGCGAACACCCCGCACTTCACCGAGGGCAAAGTCCGGTGGAATCCCTTCACCGAGAAGATGACCATTCGGGTGACCACCCGACACGCCGTCATCAATCTCAACGAGATTGATCTCAGCCGGACGGAGTTCGTCTGCGACCATCCGGACACGACGATTCTCCTCAGAGTCACCGGGGGAAAACCGACCCACCTGACGGAGAATCTGCCCGACAACGTAATGCTCGTGAATCCCGCCGGTGTCTTCGCCGGCCCCGATACCGTGGTGAAACCGGGAGGCACTTTCGGAGCCTCCGTGCTGGAATTGGGGGACGTCATCGATTGGAAGGAGGGCCTGGTTTTTCCGGATATCGGCGATGATCCTCATCTTGAGAACATCGTCCGCCATCCGAATGGTTCGACCTCTGCCGTCGAACTCAAGGCCTACGGCAATGTCTACGCCCTCGCCGTCCGCCGAGAGGGCAGGGTCGGGGCCTCGGAAAACGGAGCGGAGGTTCGACCGAGACCAATTCCAGGCAGGACCCCGGGCCGGATCATCCTCTCTGCCGGAGGACCGACACCGGCGCTGACCAACCTGGAACCCTACCGGTCCAGCACCCTGGAACCCGGTTCCGACGAGGATCTCGATTCCCCGCCGGCTCAACGGTTTCTCCTGGAGCGAAGGCCCGACGATTCCTTGGAATTCCTTCCCAAATACCAGGCACCTCTGTCGACAACCCCTCGGAGAGGCAGCACGGGGGGAACCCCGTAAACCAATGCAACCGTTTCACCCGTTGGAGCACGCCTTCTTCGGGAAACCGGATTCCATCGACACCGGATTCGAAAATTTCCCCGGCGACCGATCGGGAGGAACCTCACTCGTAGATCAGATACGGCTTCCGCGCCCGCCGGAACGATTCGTTCGAACTCTGCCACGAGGCGATGATTTTCGCGGGTTGGACTCCGCGGGGCAGGTCGCGCTCGATGCTGGTGCTGCCGTAGACCTTGTAGAAGACGTCCTTGTTGCTGGCGGTGGTGCGGACGAAGAGGTTGCGTGAACCGATGCGGCGGTTGACGGCATCGATGAAGATCAGGTTCATCCCCGCCAGGTCCATGGGCGCGTGCGGATCGATGATGACCCTGGCCCCGCCGTAGTTTTTCCGGGTGTAGGGAGTGAACTTCACCCCGGGCAGCCGCAGGGAGTTCAGGTAGTTCGTGAACTCGTTGGCATCGAACCCGGGACCGCCAACATACTCGAACGGCCCGTCGCTCCCGATCCCGATGTCGCCCCCACTGAGGCTGCCGAAGATCCCGGTGGCAGCGTAGTAGCGCGGAGAACTCGGCTTGGGAATATTGGGCGAGGTCGGCACCCAGCGCAGCCCGGTGTTCTCCCAGGTCATGGCGCGATTCCATCCGAGCACCGGCACCACGGTGAGCCGACACGGTTTCGCGATCCAGCCTTTCGCGTTGGCCATCTGGGCGAGTTCGCCGGCGGTCATGCCGTGGATGTAGGGCGTCGGCACCTGCCCGACGAAACTGATCCACCGGCTCTCCATCGGCGGTCCCTGAACGCGGAGGCCGCCGAGCGGATTGGGCCGGTCGAGAACGACGAATTCCTTGCCGTTCTCCGCGCAGGCCTCCATGGCCCGGATCATGGTGGAGATGTAGGTGTAGCTCCGTGACCCGATATCCTGGAGATCGAAGAGCATCACGTCGATCGGTGCCAGCATCTCAGGCGTCGGCTTACGCGTCGGCCCATAGAGAGAGTACGCCATCAGACCGGTCAGGGAATCGCGACGGTGGGCGATGTGCACCGCCGCCTTCTCGGTTCCCTCGAGCCCGTGCTCCGGCGTGTAGAGCGCGGTCAGGTTCACCTGGGGTGACCGGTGCAGCACGAGTCGCGTTTTCGTCCCGCGCCGATTCACGCTGGTCTGGTTGGTGATCAGGCCGACCCGTTTCCCGCGCAGCAGGTCGAATCCATTCTCCTCCAGCACGTCGATCCCCAGTTTCACCGGCCCCCGGTAAGTCGCCACCTGGCCCTTGATCCGGCTGTTGCCACCGCCGGGTGTTGTCTCGCAACCAATCAACACCGCCAGGAGGAGGAAAGCGCCGACTCCGGCGGCGAAAAAGCTTTTGTGTTCGCGTTTCATGACTGCTTAACTGGCGGCGCTTCTCAGATCTCCCCTCCCATGGAAGAGCGCCTCCTCGGTCAACTGCTGCTCACCGGTGTTCCCGGCACCGAACTCGATGCCGCCACGGCGGAACGGTTCCGCAAGATCCAGCCGGGGGGATTTATTTTGTTCGGCCGAAATATCAGCTCTCCCGAACAATTGCGCAAGCTGATCGATGACCTGCGCGACCTTTCGGAGATCGAGCCGTTCATCACCATCGACCAGGAAGGCGGACGCGTTTCCCGCCTCCGTCTCATCGGGTCGGAACCGCCCAACGCCCAGCAACTCCGGGAAAAGGGCGACCTCAAGCTCATCAAGCGCCACGGACAGCTCACCGGTCAGGTCCTGCGAATGTTCGGCTTCAATCTCGATCTCTGCCCGGTTCTCGACATTTCCTACGACGACAACGCCGACAACTCGCTGAAGGGCCGCTGCTACGGCACCACGCCGAAGGAAGTCATCGACAACGCCAGCGTCTTCAATCTCTCGCTCCGCAAGGAGGGCATCCTCAGCTGCGGAAAGCACTTCCCCGGCTACGCCTCGGCCGAGTGCGATCCCCACGAAGCGTTGCCGGTCATCCACAAGTCGCTCGAGGAAATGGAAGCCACCGAGCTGCTGCCCTTCCGCGCCCTTCTCGACGATCTCGACAGCCTCATGACCTGTCACTCGCATTTCCCCTGCTGGGACGCCGATCGTCCGCGCTGGCCGGCCTCGCTATCGAAGAACATCATCGGCCAGTTCCTTCGCAACCAGCTCGCCTACGAGGGACTCGTCATGACCGACGACCTCGACATGGGCGCCATTCTCAACGAGGTCACCTTCGAGGAAACCATCCTCGCCTGCATCGAGGCCGGCAACGACCTCGCCATGATCTGCCATCGGGTCGAACTGGTCGAGGAAGCGAAGAAGCACCTCGCCAAGGTTCCCGGTCCCATTCTCCACGACGCGCTCGTCCGCATCGAGAAAACCAAGAAGCGCCTCGTCAATCCCTACCCCTGGTCGATCGAGAAATTCCAGGAAATCGACCGCCAGATCTGGGATCTCCGCGTCGATACCCTCGGCGAGGAGCGGGCGAAGGTTCTCAGCGTCGAAGACGGAAAACGATCCCCGGTGGAAACGTATTGATCGAGTGATGAGTAAATAGTGGCAAGTAATTAGTTAGTCCGAGAACTCCCCGCCTCACCGCTTCCGCCTTCACTTTTCACTCATCACTTTTTACTTTTCACTCCTTACTCGAACAATGCTCCCCGAAGTCGAAAAACTCGTCGTTATCCAGGACCGCGATCTCAAGATCAGCGCGATCCAGAAGGAACTGGACCAGCTGCCAGCGGAGGAGGAAGACGTTCGGGAAAAGCTGGCCTCCGACAAGCGCGCCGTGGAAGCGGCCAAGCTGGCGGTGCAGGAGAACGAGGTCGCGATGAAGAACCTCGAACTCGACATCCAGACCCGCCAGGATTCCATCGCCAAGCTGAAGGTCCAGCAGTTCGAGACCCGCAAGAACGACGAGTTCCGGAAGATGGGCCAGGAAATCGAGAACTACGGAAACGAAATCACCGGCCTCGAAGATCGCGAACTCGAGCTGATGGAGAAGGCCGAGAAACTGAAGAGCACCCTCGCCTCCGCCGAAGCCGCCCTGGCTTCGTCCCAGGAACTGGTCGATGAGGAGATCGCCGACATCGGCGCGCGGCGGAAGAACCTCGAGGCCGAAAAAGCCGAGTTGGAAGCCAAGCGCCAGGCGGAAGCCGCCGACGTGCCTGACGACACGCTCGACATCTACAACCGGCTCATCAAGAGCAAGGGCGGCCTCGTCGTCGTCCCGTTGGAGGCGGGACAGTGCAAGGGCTGCCACATGAAGGTCACCAAGTCCACCGTCGTCGCCGTGAAGAACGAACACGAGGTGACCCACTGCGAGAACTGCGGTCGCATTCTCTACGCGGCGGACTGAAGCCGACGCGCGGAACACGCTCGAGAACGTAACTCGGGGAGCGCCATGATGACCGCGACCGCTCCTGTCACCTGCCCGACCTGCTTCGAAACGTTCGAAGTGCCGGTCCCGCCCGCTTCGGAGACACCCTGCGAGGTCGATTACGACTGCGAAGTCTGCTGTCGTCCCATGGTCATAGCCTTCGAACCCGAACCCGGTTCCGACGAAGTCACCGCCTTCGCCCGAGGCCTCGACGAATAGCGGCCTCTCCGCGTTCCGAGCTCCGCCCTCCGCGTTCCCTGGCCCATGTCTCTCTCCATCGTCATCCCCGCGCGCGACGCCGAGCGCACCCTGCCGATGGCGATCCAGAGCTGCCTCGCGCAGACCTTGCCCGACTTCGAACTGGTGCTGGTCGATCACGGCTCGAACGACGGCACTTTTTCCCTAATGAAGAAATTCGCCCGGCAGGACTCGCGCATCGATGTCCTGAAAAAGCCGCGCTCCTCTCCCTTCGTCTCCGTCGCCAACCTCGCCTGGCAGGAATCCCGCGGCGACCTCATCGCCCGGATGGACGCCGACGATTTTTCCTATCCGGCCCGGCTCCAGCACCAGGTGAAATTTCTCGCCGAGCACCCCGGGATGGCCGCCTGCGGAACCCTCGTGCGCATCCGGAAACGGCGATCTCCCGAGAGCCGCGCCCACACCGAGCCCGACGATGGCTACGCCGACTACGAATCGTGGATCAACTCCGTGGTCACGCCCGAAGCCATCGCCGCCCAGCGTTTCATCGACAGCCCGCTCGCCAATCCCTCGACCCTCGTCCGCCGCTCCGCCCTGGAGAAATTCGGCGGCTACGCCGATCCCAGTTGGGCCGAGGACTACGATCTCTGGCTGCGAATGCTCGAGGCCGGCGAAACACTCGGCAAGGTCGAAAAGGTTCTCCTCGACTGGTTCGACTCGGACACGCGGTCCACGCGAACCCTCGATCGCTATACCCAGGACCAGTTCCAGCAGGCCAAGGCCCACTACCTCGCCCGCGTCCCCGCCGTGAAGCAACGGGGCGTCGCCATCTGCGGCGCCGGCCCCATCGGGAAAAAGCTGGCCCGCCGTCTCCAGACCGAACACGGCATCACCGTTGGCGCCTTCTTCGAGGTCAGCGAAAACCGCATCGGCAACCACATCGACGGCATCCCCGTCCTGCCCAGCGAGGCCATTCCCGACTCACCGCAGCGCGTTCTCGTCGGCGCCGTCGGCCTTCCCGGTGCCCGCGACCGGATCCGCACCCTCGCAAAATCCGCCGGCTTCACCGAGGGCGTGGATTTTTTCTGCGTGGCCTGACGCGCCTCCTATCCGAACACCTGCGCCTCCGGCAACGGTTCCTGCTGGCGGCTGGGGTCGATATCACCCCGGGCGCGAAACTCGCGTGGCGACACGCCTTTCAGCTCCCGGAATCGGCGATTGAAGTTCGAGAGATTGTTGAATCCCACGCGGAAAGCGATGTCGGTGACGGGTTCCCCGGTCTCGAGCAGCAGGCGGCAGGCTTCGCCGACTCGCAACTCGTTGACATACTGGATCAGCGTCTTGCCGGTGTTCGCCCGAAAGAATCGACAGAACGATTTCGGCGCCAACCCGGCCACCTTGGCGACTTCCTCGAGCCGGACTTCGTGATTTTTCGACTCGTGGAGAAAACGGATCACCCCGTCGAGGCGGCTGATGTCGCGATCCCGCAGCGAGGGCGAATAGGCCGGGCTCGCCAACACCCGCTTTTCCTCCGACTCCCCCATCAGGCGCAGCAGTCGCAGCAATTGCAGGGATCGCTCGAACTCGTCCTGGTCGCGCATCGCCAGGATCAGTTCCGCCGCCCGATCACGGGTCTTCCCGAAAAACTCGAATCCGTAGCGCGCCGCGTGGAGAAACTCCCGCACCGGTTTCATCTCGTGCCGCTGCAGGAAATCCTCTCCCAGCGAGGCCTCGGAGAACTGGATCACCGCCAGCGAGGGACGATCCCACTCCTCCTCGTCCGGCCGGCCCGAATGAAGAGCGTGGGGAATGTTCGGCCCGTTCATGATCAGCGTGCCGCGCTCCAGCGCCCCGACATGATCGCCGGAGAGAAAACGGCCCCGGTGATCCTTGAGCGAGAGCAGGATGTCGAACTCGGGGTGGTAGTGATAGACCGGCCAAACGTCGCGATCGATCTTGAAAATCATCGCGCGAGCGCCTGTCGATGGAATGACCTCCAGCTGCGGTTTTGCCATATTTCCGTTCCGATTGATACCATTCTGGCGCAGATGCGCCCTGCATTTCCGCTATTTGCGCGAAAATCGTATCAGTCTCTGTCCAAATCGGCGTGGTGTCGATCCCGAACTCCCGTATGCTGAAGGTGGCGAACGAGGGCCATTCCCCAATCCCGCCAGTTTCCCGTCGCCCGCATCGAATCGAACTTTCCCCCGCTCGATGAACCTCCCCCGAACTCTCTTTCTCCTCCTGCCGACCGCGATGCTGACCGGCTTCGTTTGCGGTTCCGCTCACGCCGCCGACGCTGCTTCGCTGGAGTTTTTCGAAAAGAAGATCCGGCCCGTGCTCGCCGAGAAATGCTATCGCTGCCATAGCGCCGAGGCCGAAAAGCTCAAGGCCGGGCTCCAGGTCGATCATCTCGAGCATCTCCTC
>JAUIGT010000493.1 GCA_030432615.1 Verrucomicrobiia bacterium | reverse complement strand
GAACGACCTCAGCCGGTCAGTCGAAAAAATCGCGCCACTGGC
Organism: Verrucomicrobiia bacterium; assembly: GCA_030432615.1. Classification (GTDB taxonomy): domain Bacteria; phylum Verrucomicrobiota; class Verrucomicrobiia; order Verrucomicrobiales; family DEV007; genus JAEUHH01. The sequence continues at coordinate 4,726 of JAUIGT010000493.1, read as the reverse complement.
GTCCCACCGTCGGCCCGCTCAGCGATACCACCGTCCCCGCACCTGGGCGACGAGGGAGTCGGGAAACAACGCCGACGACATGCCGGAAGCGGACGGTTCAATGTCCCGGAACGAGGGCAGGTCCCCCATCTCGATCTTCGCAGCCACGGCGAAATCCTTCTCGATGTCGTGGACCATCAGCGGCCCCTCCGGCTCGCGCATCAGCCACTCCCGGCTCGACTCGGTCATCTCGTCGATGAATTTCTTCTGATCCTCCAGGGCCGCGACCACCTTTTCCGGCGCGTTGGCGAGGAGGTCCTTCAACTGCCACTGGGCCCGGATCAGGTGCTGATAGGAGGTGGCGAAATCCAGGTGGTAACGGCTCTTGGTGCCGATCCTCGCCGTCTCGATGACTTCCTCGTAATTCATCGCCAGGTCGTGATCGCCGCCCGTCATCGATTCGCCGGCCTCGCGCAATCGAGTCCTCAGGTCTTGCACCCGATAGCCGACCAGCCGGGGCTGGAATCCGGGGAACTCCTTCGCCAATCCCTCGAACTGGTGCAGGGCGGCCGCGTAGTTCGCCATCGCCAGGCTCCAGAGATCCTGGTCGGCCAGCTGTTCGCCGGTGTGGACCAGCACGAAGGCATGCAACCACCGTTCCTCGGGACGATCCGCCGCGCGCGAGACGACCGAAGAAACCATCAGCCACCCGATCAATACCAGCGGCAGTGGCAGCAACCTGGAATATCGAGAACGGAGCAAGGACATGGGCAGGGGCGGATGCCCCACAAGCTACGCGAGATCGGGGACGCTGGCAACCGATGCCAGTTGGTTAACCGGACGATTACTTTCGCTCCTCCAGCGTCGCCATCATCTCAAGGATGCGCGTCCGGATCTTCTCCTCGGCCGATTCCTCGAGGAGGCTGGAGCGCGCCGGCCACGTTTCGTAGCCGCCCCAGGCGAACTGTTCCTCCGGCGGCAGGTAGCCGTAGAAGCCGTTGGCCAGTTCGATGGTGAAGGTCGATCCGGCAAAGGGGCTGCCGGCCTTGATCGCCAGTCCCGTCTCGGCGAAGACCTCGCAGGGAATCTGCGCCACCGCGAGATCGCCGATCCGGAACACCTGCAGGGGCAGCGAAATCTTGTCGGGATAATCCGCGAGGAAATTCGCCTCCCGCGCGTAGATCTGACCCCGCGTCAGACGCTTGCCGGGCTCGACCTTCGCCATGGTTTCTTCCGCCCACGCCAGCCGTTTCGCGTCCGGTTTTCTCACCCGCAGTTCCAGCTCCGAGGCCTCCGCATCGAGACTGAGACGCGCTCCCTCCACGGCTTCGATCGCGCTCACCACTTCCGCCGCCTGGCGAGCCAGCTCGGTTCCGACGAAGGTCATGCGTTCGTAGGGAGCGAATTTCTCGCGCGCCTTCGTGAGATCGTTGGCGTTGATGTCGCCGCTGGTGCCGTTGGCCATCATGGCGACGAAGGACGGCTGCTGGTGCTCGACCCCGAGTTCCCGCTTCAGTTGCTCGGCATAGACTCCGTAGTAGTCCGCCGAAACGACGCCTCCGGGAACCCCGCCGATGTAGTGCAGGCCGTAGGCGGAAAACACCGCCAATGGCGCGCCACTTTCCCGATCACGCACAGCCACCACGAAAACCTCCGGATCCACCGGCCCGGCGGGCTTGTCGAGACCGTCGCGGCCCGGGTTCATCTTCACGATCTCGCCCTTTTCGCCGAAGGGATTCACGTTCAGGGCCCGGAAACTCTCCGCCAGCACCCAGCGCCGGTTGTGGACGAAACGCGGTTCCTCGAAGCTCCCCCACCCGATCGTCGCCGGGCGCATCCGATTCACCGCGCGACGAACCCCGTCGGCGATTCGCGAAGCGAGAAAGTCGAGGTACTCGCGATGGAGATCGTCATCGACCAGGTCCACCACCGCCCGCGGCGTGGAATGGGTGTGCGTCGCCGAGAGACAGACATGCGAGGGCGGAATGCCGGTGTGCTCCTCGATCTCCGCCTTGGCCCGATCGAGGACTTCCCGGCTGACCATGGTGTTGTCAACGACCACGAAAGCGAGTCGCGTCTCCCCGTCGCCCAGCACCAGGCAGCGGGCGTGAAGTTCGTCGTGAACGTCCTTCGCCGGTCCCACCTGCATGATGGTCCCGTCCAGGGGCACCCCCATCTTCGGCGTGATGTTGGAGGTGGCCGCCCCGGCCTGGAAATCGGCTCGCGCGCTGGCCTGGAGGAAGGAAAGGCAGATCGCCGCCGTATTCAGCAAGGAAAGAAACAAACGCATGAGCCGATCATCCCAGTTCTCGTCCCGACAAACAACGCCGCTCGATGGCGCAAAGGAGAAGCACGGGATTCCCGTCCCGTGCCTCCGTGCGCCGGAAACCTCGACGGCCCCATCCAGACTCCCAACCGGACAGGCACGGGATGAAATCCCATGCTACGAAATCCCCTTGCGCCTCCCCTCGCCCTGACAGACAGGATACCGCCTCGATTCAGCCGACATGAAGGACAAGACTCTCCAGGCCCTCTTCGTTTTCCTCAAGGGCGCCGCCATGGGCGCGGCCAACGTCATTCCCGGGGTCTCCGGGGGCACGGTCGCCTTCATCACCGGGATCTACGAGCGCCTCATCAACGGCATCAAGGGTTTCGGCCCGCATTCCCTGAAACTGCTGCTGACCGGCCGCTTCGCCGAATTCGCCAAGGCGACCGACTTCGTCTTCCTCGCCACCCTGGGTATCGGGGTCGTCGTCAGTATCCTCACCCTCGCGCGGGTGCTCGACTTCCTGTTCGAAAAGCACGCCGTCCTCGTCTGGGCCTTCTTCTTCGGCCTCATCCTCGCCTCCATCCTCTTCGTCGGCGCCAAGGTGAAACGCTGGACCGCCGGTCCCGTGGCCGGATTCCTCGTCGGCGCCGGCATCGCCGTGGCCATCGCCCTGCTGAAGCCGGCCTCGGAAAGCGAATCCATTCCCTACCTCATGCTCTGCGGCGTCGTCGCCATGGCCAGCATGATCATGCCGGGACTGTCCGGATCCTTCGTCCTGCTGCTGATGGGCAACTACCAGCTGATCATGATCGATTCGGTCTCCCAACTCGGCGATCTCGATCCCGCGGCATTCCGCATCCTCGTCCCGGTCGGGGTCGGCGCCGTCATCGGACTCATTTCCCTGAGCCACCTGCTTTCCTGGGTTTTCCGTCGCTTTCACGACCTCGCGGTGGCCATGCTGACGGGTTTCGTCGCCGGCTCCCTGCTCATCATCTGGCCGTGGAAAACGGAGGTCACCGAGACCTTCGGCGCCGGGGAAGCGGCCAAGGAAAAGGTCATCGGCTACGACTGGCACCTGCCCTCGCTCAGCGGCGAGACCTTCGCCGCCATCGGGGTGATCGTGGCGGGCTTTCTCCTGGTCTGGCTGATGGAAAAATTCAGCGGCACTCCCCGGCCCGGAGCGGATTCGCCAAAAGTCTGAGCGTCAGGCAGTCGCGGCAGCGAGGAGCGGCCGGCGAATACCGGCGCGAGCCGGGACGTCCAACAATGATCTTGCCTCCCTCCGCCACCTCTCTATTCCTGCCCTGTCCCCTCCTGTAAACCGTGCCTGCCTCCGCTCCTCCGAACATCCCCGAGACACCCAGCCCCCCCGATTCCGAACCCGCCCCGCGCAAGAGCGGACGCGCCCACGTTCTTGCCTACATCGGCAATCGGTTCTTCGCGGGGCTGGCGGTCGCCATTCCCCTGATCGTCACCCTCTGGATGCTGGTGCTCAGCTACCGGTTCATCCTCTTCGTCGGCCGACCGGTCATCGAGACCGTCTTCCACGGGATCAATCTCGCGCTCGATCGCACGGCGGCCGCCGACAATCTCATCACGCCGCCGGAATGGTTCCTGAATCTCTTCGGCATCCTCACGCCGCTGGTGCTCTTCATCGCCCTCGGCGTCATGGCGACCAACGTGCTCGGGGCGAAGATCATCTCCATCGTCGATCGACTCGTCCTCAAGTTCCCCGTCATCTCCTTCATCTACTCGGGGCTCAAGCAGGTGATGGATTCCTTCCGCAACTTCGGCGCGGGCCGGAATTTCCAGCGGGTCGCCTACGTCGATTACCCCGCTCCCGGCTGCCGGTTGCTCGGGTTCGTCACCGGGCAATACCATGACGCCCAGATCGGGAAGGACGTCACCAGCATCTTCATTCCCACCTCTCCCAATCCCATGACCGGGTTCGTGATCGTGGTGGAAGACGACAAGGTCTTCGGCTCCTCGCTCTCCATCGAGCAGGCGACCAAGCTCATCCTCTCCGCCGGCCTGGTGGCGCCCGACTTCAACCTGCCCCCGTCCGGCGACGCGACGAAGTCCACCGCGCCGGAAGGACCGAAGGCGGAGATCCAACCCGAGGCGGAGGAGGCCGTCGCGGCCGCCAAAGCCGCCGTTCCGGATCGTCCCGCCACGGTCACGATCCGGGACACGCCCCCCGCTTCCCGCACCGAGCAGCCGCGGCCCGGCAAGCGGGAAACCTCCCGCCGCGGCGAACGCTTCGCCATCAACGGCCCCGGCAAGGACCCGGTCGTCCTCCACGAGGAAAACGCCGCCGCCCCGGGCTCGGGTTCCTTCGACGGCCTCACCGGATTCGAGGAGGACGAACTCTGAGGAAAGGAAAAGCGTCGAATTTGCCCTTTCCGAAATCGCTTTCGCGAGAAAGGTTCACTCCATGAATTTCCCGCAACGCCTGTTCCGCTTCGGAATCGGTCTCGG
>JAUIGT010000492.1 GCA_030432615.1 Verrucomicrobiia bacterium | reverse complement strand
GGACGAATCGTAGAGGTCGTCGGTCTCGTGCATGGCGAAGTCGCGAACCACGGTCCGATCCGGGGGAATGCGGACGTTGTGATAGGAATTTCCGACCAGGAAGGAGGGTTCGTTGTTGTAGCGGCCGAGGTTGGCGTGCTGGAGTTGCCCGAGACTGAGCAGGGGTTCCCGCGGCACGTCGAAGAGGATGAGGTGGGTCTGTCCGGTTCCGCCGATGGAGTTGCCGCCGAAACCCCGGTAGCGCCGGAGGCCGTCAGCTTCGGGTTCCTCGTTCCCGGGAGGAAGGAGCGCGCGGCTGGGGCCGTCGTTGAGCCATCCCATGGCGCGCCAGCCGCGATCCTCCACCGAACCGTCCCAACGCGAGTTGGCGACGATGGCGCGGACGTTGCTGTCGATGAAATTGCGATGCCCGAGGTCGTCTTCCTGGGTCGTCCGCAGGTAGTAGGACCACGCGGCGAGGTGCTTGGGTTCGGTGGTGTGTTGGGAAGGCCGGAAGGGAGGAATGCGATCGCCTTCGTGGGGAACGATCATCGGGCCGGAGGCGTCCTCGGCCTTCCAGAGGTTGTTCATGCGGACGGAGCTGTCCTCGACATAGCTGGTGGCGTTTCCGGCCAGCTCGCCATACTTGATCGCCATGAAGGTGTTGTGCTTCTGCAATTCCTTCAATTCGTTCGACCAACCCTCGTTTTCCACCGCGGCGACGAGACCTACCTGTTCGACCTCGACCAGTTGTCCCTCGTCAACCACCAGGGGCTCTCCGCCACGTTGCCTGGGATTCTTGGGAAGCGTGATCCAGAAACTACCGTCCTCGCTCCAGCGGGGCACCAGGGTGACGTTCTGGCGGAGTTCTCGACGGGAATCGACCGTGAAGAGCCGGAGTTCTCCGGGCTGGAGTTCGACATTCTGAGTGTTGAGGCTGAACCAGGGGCTGGAACTCCCTTTCCACAATCGATAGAGATCGTAGCGTTTCTCGACTCCGTTGATTCGCAGGACGAGGAAGGTGGAGATTTCCCAGTCGAACCGGTAGATGCGGGGCGAGAAGGGAATGTTGTGGGGATTCCAGATTCCCACGACCGGTTGGATCTCGAGGTCGATCTCGTACTTCTTTTCTTCATCATCGTTCTCTCTGGGAAGAAGCCGCGTTCGCAGCCGGACATTCAACTGGGCTCGCGAGAGGATGGGGCTGACCGGACTGTTGCGGTGGTAGTAGTCGCGCTTGGCGCCGCGGATGCCGTGCTTGAATGGGTTGAAGGAGTAGTGCCGCATTTTCACCGCACATCGAGGGTGAGGAAGAAAGGGAAAAGCGGCGTTGGAGGAGCGGTAGAGCAGGTAGTGTTCGCGGAGGTTGGCCCAGTTCGGTCCACCACTCCAGCGCCACTGGCCTCCGTTGGAAGGATAGGACCTGGCCGTTTCGAGGATTTCGGGAACGAGATAGAACTGTTCCAGTTTCGCGGTGTCGAGGGTGTAGAGATCGTTGTCGCGGACGGACGCGCCCGGTGTGATCCCCGTCTTCCGGGCGCCGAATTCGCGTTCGAAGATCCTGTCGCTCTCGAAGGCGATCGTCAGGTCGCGGCGGAGTCCGCCGTGGCGCGTGTCGGTGAGCAGGCCGGTGCTGTGGGTGGTGAAGTCGTGAAAGTACGGAGCCAGGTCCACCGATTCGCCCTGGAGCAGGGCGAATTCGCCCAGGGTGCTCAGCGAGCCGATCCTTTCCTCGTCGGCATCGAAGTCGGGGATCACGGACTCCACCCCGTTCCGTTGGGCGACCGAGAGGCGGTAGTGTCTTTCCTCGTCGTCGGCCGGCTCCCGGTAGGGATCCACCAGGTTGACCTTGGCTTTGACCCCCTCGTCCCCGACCCAGTAGCCGTAGTGACCCACGGGCTTCTTTTCGGCAGGATCCCGGACCGGTTGACGGCGAACCAGCACCCGGTCTTCCGGCTTCTCCAGAGTTCCGCCCACCAGTTCGATGACGTCTTTATCGTGGACGTCGAGCGGAATCGCCGGATCGAGGTAGTCCGCGGGAGGCGAAGTCATCTCGCCGGTGAGATCGAAACGGTCATTGCCGCTGACGAGAAAGGCGCCGGGCGATTCGTTCTCGCGACCTTCCTCGGTGGCATGCCACACGCCGGTCCACCGCGGGTTCGCGATCGGCTCGTCCTCCGTATCGAGAATCTCCGCGCGGGCGGTCACCGCCTGGTCGGGGCCGGCGTAGCGCTGGAGTTCGGCCAAGGCGGTGTCGAGCGCGTAGAGGGCGTTGGCCCGGGCTTCGGTGAGGTCCCGGTCGATGGCGACGCGGCCCGCGTTCCTCCGTTGCAGGCCGAGCAGGGCCACGACCACGATGAGGATCAGCGAAAGGATGAGCAGGGTGGTTACCAGCGCGTAACCGCGTCCGGCCCCGCCGTGGGTTGTCGGCGCGGGACGGTTCATGGAAGCGCGGGGGTGGGGAATTCGACGACGGCGCTGTATTGGCGACCGTGGCGTTTCACGATTTCCTCCAGCGGAACCGTTCCGGCATTCAGCAACGACTGGGCGGCGGGATCGATGGTGGTGAGCACGATGGTGACGGAACGGAGGTAGCTGCCGTCGGGAAAAGGGCTGACTTCGGCGTCACCGATCCGAAGTTCGTGGAGGGCCCGGAGGCCGAATCCCTGGCGGAGGGTTTCTTCCGCACCGTCGGGCTGGTGAATGCGAAAGGTGAGGTCGAGGCCGATGATGTGGGCGCCGAGGAGGTTGTCGGTTTGGGTGGTCTCGCCGGCGTTGCCGCGCCAGTAGGCGTCGAGAAGATTCTCGGCGCCGAGTTGTTCCATGGTTTCCTCCGGGGACAGCACCGTCCGGTAGAGCGCGTGCATTGGATCGCCACCATCGAAGGGATCCCTTTTTTCCAGCCGGTAGCAGAGCGCGCAGACGTCCCCGGGGCGAAAGGCGCCGGATCGGTTTTCCGACGCCGCGTCGGCATCCATCGGTCGTGCCAGGAACATCAATTGCGGGGTGGGTCCGAGATTCTCGACGGTGACCGCCCGGACTTGCAGCCATTCGGAACCATCCGATTTCGGCAGGATGGACTGGAGATCATCGACCAGGGTGTTCAGGGCCCACTGCGCCTCGGAATTCGACAGGTGCCGGCCGGTCTGGCGATTCCACTGGGTCAAGGAAACGGACAGCAGGGAGGAAAGGGCCAGCAGCAGCACCGAGGTGATCGCGAGCGTCACCAGCAGCTCGACGAGGGTGAATCCCCGAGCGGGCGAGCCTTCGCGGCTGTTTGCTGTCGTCGGGTGGCGGTTCATCGGGCAAGGGAAACGGGGAAGGAGAGAACCCGGAGGCGGTCCGGCCAGTCGTCTTCGCCTTCTCCCGGGCTGAAGTCCTGGTAGATCTCGACGAACAACCGAAGCGCCGCCGGTTCGTACTCGTCCCGCGGGGGCAGGGCAAACGGTTCGCCGGAATCGTGGAGGAAGGGCGTCAGTCGCAGGCGAAAGACATCGCCCTCGACCGCTTTCAAGTCCTCGGGGAACAACGGGTCGGAACGGTGTCTCAAGGCCGGCACCATGATCCCTTCCGGCGAAGTCGCGGGTTTCGGGGTGTCGTCCTCGCGGAAACTTTCCGGATCGGCCCGGTAGCGGTAGACATAGAAGACCGGCTCCCGGTCCTCGAGGTGGACGTAGAGTTCCTCGAACCCGATTTCCCGCAACCGCATCCGGACGACGTCCTCGAGCCGCAGCGCCGCGTCGCGGGCTCGGTTCTTCCCCTCGGACCGCACCGACTGTGCCAGCGAAGTGAGCAGGAGGCTTCCGGCCACCGCGACGATTCCGATGGCCAGGATCACCTCCACGAGCGTGAAACCGGCCCCGGAATTTCTTCCGGCGTTTCGATCCATGGAGGTCCGGGTTCTCATTCAGTCGATCGAGTTCCGGATGTCGTCGCGGCTGCGAAAGTGCAGCGGTCGGCTGCGGTTGGTGAGGCGGAACCCGGCGACCTGTTCGGGATTGGGGAAGCGGATCTGCCGGGAGGTTCCCTCGTGGATGCCCTTTCCCAGGACCACGTTGCGCGGGGCATCGGCGGGCGCGCCGCTGGGCGAGATCTCGTAGTAGAGCCAGGAGAGCTTGCCGGTCCCCGAGTCGGCCCAGGTCATGGTCCGATCCGTGCTGCCCGGCTGACCGGAATCGAAAAAGACGCCCGCGGGGAGGATCAGCGGGTGCAGAACCGGAGTCCAAGGCGCTGTCGCTTCGTCGTCATCGAGACCTTTCTCTTGCCGGATCGCGATCACGCGCCGCCGAAAGCGATCGGGTTGGCTGACATCGTCGTGTACTAGCACCCGCACCGGTTCCCCCCAGGCCACCGCCTCTGAACGCGCTTCCTCGAAAAAGCCGGCCAGGCGGAGCGAGGCGCCATTGAGGTCCACGGTCGATTGCGCCATCCACATCGGGGCGCTGAAGGCGAGCAGCACCCCTACGATCGCCAGCACCACCAGCATCTCGGCGAGCGAAAACGCCCGCCGGTTGTTCCTTTCAAGCATCATGCGATTGACCAAACCTGCCGCTGGAGAACGAGTTCCGAGACTCCCGGTCATCGTCGGGCAGGACGCCGCTTCCACGCAATCGAAAAATGGGGAGCGTCGCCGCTATTCCTCCGGAACCGTGGCCTCCTGCACGCCGGGCGACTGGTATTCGCTCTTCAGGTGGGCGTGAAACTCGAAGAGATCCCGCCGCCGGTCGTTCATCGGCGTGACCGAACCGCTGGCGCGGGATCGATAGAGATCCGAGATGTCGAGGTCGGTCACCAGCAGGGTCTCGATGTTGGGGTCGGCCTC
>JAUIGT010000009.1 GCA_030432615.1 Verrucomicrobiia bacterium | reverse complement strand
TGACCAAGTCCAAGTTCGACAACCTCTACGGCTGCCGCGAGTCGCTGGTCGATGGCATCAAGCGCGCCACCGACGTGATGATTTCCGGCAAGGTCGGCGTTGTCTGCGGCTACGGAGACGTCGGCAAGGGCTGTGCCCAGGCCCTCCGAGGCCAGGGTGCCCAGGTGGTCGTCACCGAGGTCGATCCCATCTGCGCGCTGCAGGCGGCCATGGAAGGATTCCGCGTGCTCCCCATCGAGGACACCCTCGGCTGGGGCGACATCTACGTGACCACCACCGGGAACAAGGACATCATCCGCCTCGAGCACCTCACGCAGATGAAGGACCAGGCCATCGTCTGCAACATCGGTCACTTCGACAACGAGATCCAGGTCGATGCCCTCAACAATCTCGAGGGAGTGAAAAAGGTGAACGTGAAGCCCCAGGTCGATCAGTACACCTTCGAAGACGGTCACCAGCTCTACATGCTGGCCGAAGGCCGCCTCGTGAACCTCGGTTGCGCCACCGGACACCCGAGCTTCGTGATGTCGAACTCCTTCACCAACCAGACCCTCGCCCAGATCGACCTCTGGAAGAATCGCGAGACCTACCAAGCCGGCCAGGTGATGGTGCTTCCGAAGCGTCTCGACGAGGAAGTGGCTCGTCTCCACCTCGAAAAGATCGGTGCCAAGCTCACCAAGCTGACCGCGGAACAGGCCGCCTACATCGGCGTTCCGGTCGAAGGCCCCTACAAGCCGGAGACCTATCGCTACTGATCCTCGTGATCAGCGGGTCGATTCCCGAAGCTCTTACCGAAAGCGCGCGGTTCCGAGAGGGGCCGCGCGCTTTTTCTTGGAGAAAGTTGTGACTTCTACGGTTGATCCGACGCCTAAACGGATACCAAACGAAGTGGAAGACGGCCAACCCAACGGATCCTTCGAGGATCTTTCCGATGAAGAACTGGTGAAGCGATGTGAGGACGGGCCGCCGTCTGGAACGGAGGCTTTTCATGAACTGTTGAACCGGTACGAAGGGATGGTCTACCACACCTGCCTCAAGATGCTGGGTAACATCCAGGAGGCCGAGGAAACCTGCCAGGATACCTTCCTCCGTGTTCACGAGAAACTGCACCAGTTCGAGGGGCGTTCGACTTTCAAGACCTGGTTATTCCGGGTCGTCTACAACCATTGCATGACGCGCCGGCGCCAGCTGGCGATTCGGCGGGAACGAAGCGTCGCCATCGAAGCCGAGCTTTCCCGGGAATCCGACGAGCAGCAGGCCGAAGCGACGAACACCGAATTCGATCTGTCCGAACAAGTGAACCGCGCCATCAACCGGCTGAAGGCGGACGACAAGGAGGTCATCGTGCTTCGTTTCGTCTCCGATCTCAGCCTCGAGGAGATTTCCGAAGTCCTGGGACTTGGATTGAGCGCGACCAAAATGCGTCTCTATCGGGCGATGGAACGATTCAAGAATCTGTATGAAGTCGAGGAGGACACCCGCTGAGACCACCGAAACCAGGACGCTCCGCGTGACGTCCGGCATCCGAACTAGCCATGAATACCAACCACGACATCAGCGAAGAGGCCTTCGCCGCGAAAGAGCGGGAAATCGCCCGGCTGTTTGAGCGGGAACCGACCGAGCCTCCCCGGAGTCGGATGAACGGTGTCGCCACCGAGGCCGAGGCCTCCGAGAAGCGGATCGAACGGATCCTCGCGAGAGCCCGGCGAGAACCGACCGAGGAGGGGCGCGTTCGCATCGGGCGCATCCTGACTCGCTTGAAGGAGGAAGCCGGCTCGCGCCCGTCGTGAAGGGATGGCTGAGGAGAGAAAGAGAAAAAATACAATTTTAGGTGTGACATTTTCATATAAGAATATTGTCAAACGAACGGGAATCTGTTGAGATCCCCACCCTTTTCCAATTTCTCGGGCTTCGGCCTGAGATTAGCCGCTGACGTCGTGGTCATGCTCCACGGTTCCTCCAACCCGGCGTCAGCGGCACCTTTTTCCCGGTTTCGCTGCTCTGAACAGCGATGGCCTGGCCTCCTTGAAATGGGGGGCGGCGGCCCAATCCGGTGAGGGCACGCGAAAAACGTCCCATCTCCTGTCACGATCGCCGTGGTGGGAACAATCCTTTCTGAAACCCGCCCGGTTTCATCCCTTCCCTCCCCCCTGAAGAACCGGGGCTTCGGCACGATCCGCCGGGCCCCGGTTTTTCTCTTTTCCCGGCCGCTTTTCGACTCGGATGCCTGTAACCGAAACCTGGCCGCTCCCGTCTAGGACATTCGCAAGGTCGAAGCCTTCATCATAGGCTCGCCATCTCCTTCTCCATGCCCTAAACCCGAATCCGTGCCCGAGTGTGACGAATCCGAACTGGTCCATCGAGCCAAGGCAGGCGATGACGACGCCTACGCGGCGCTGGCGGCGCTTTACCGGGATCGTGTCTTCGGCACGGCCTCTCGTTTTGCCCGGGGCCGGCACGAGCTGGAGGATCTCGCCCAGGAAATCTTCCTCCGAGTCTGGAAAGGGCTCGGCACGTTTCGCGAGGATGCGCCTTTCGAACACTGGTTCATGCGGATCGCGGTCCGCACCTGTTACGATTTTCTCCGCAAGCACCGCAGGCGGCGCGAGTCCGAGATCCTGGTCGATGAGCCCCTCGCGGACCAGGAGTTTCGCGTCACTGGAGAGGCCGACCCGGTCGCACGGCGTCGCGAGGCCTGGGAGGTGGTGCGAAGCCTGCTCGCCGAACTCGGGGAAAAGGATCGCCTCGTGGTCACCCTGGTCGATCTCGAGGGACGGAGCATTCGCGAGACCGCCTCGCTCACCGGTTGGAGCGAGTCCAACGTCAAGGTGCGCGCCTTCCGTGCCCGCAAACGCATGCGCGACATCTACGAACGCCGGGAGGAGGAACGCCGCCGGCGCCTGAATCCGGATTCATCCGCCTGAAATCTTTTCCCTTCCCCCACCACTGACCGCCATGGAACCGCTCAAGGAACCCGATCCGACATTCGACGCCCTGCTCGAACTGGCCCGGCAGCATGAGCCCGATGCGGAGCCCCGCCCGGGTTTCGACACTCGATTGCGGGCTCGGATTCGCGAGTTGCGCGTGGCTGGCGGAGAGCCGGCTGCCGCGTTTCCGCTGTTCACTCGATGGCTCTGGAGTGCTTCCTGGGGCCTCTCCCCGGTTGCCGCTCTGCTGGCCCTGCTGCTGGCCCTTTTCTACGGTTTCAGCCTGCCGGAAGGCGCGGGCACCCTGGTATTCCACCTGGCCGACTGGATTCCCGGCGGAGGGTTCTGAACCCGCCTCTCTTGCCAGGACAGAGGTCTCGCATCAATTTCGTGAACGAATGAAGGTATCCCCCAAGATCAAGGCAGGTTGCGGTGTCGTCGCGGTGTTCGCGCTGGGCTTTCTCCTCGGCATGTTCGCCCTGCTGTTTCTCATCGTGAAAGTCGTTCCCCTGGTCGAGGGATGGAAGTCGGAGAAATCGAAGGAATTCATCATCGAGCGGTTCGCCCATCAGCTGGAACTGGACGAAGCGCAGCGGGCGAAGTTCGAGCCCATCGTGCGGGAAGCGCTGGACCGCCGCTGGGACCTGAGGAGGGAATACCTGCTCGAGGACATGGCCCTGGTGAAAGAGGAGTTCCTGCCCCGGGTCGATGAACTCCTGAACGAGCAACAGCGGCAGAAAGCGCGCAAGATGTTGGAACGCTGGCGTCGCGACCAACGCTTCAAGTTGAAGGAGCCGGAAGCGTCGCGCATGGACGGGGAAACTTCCTCCACCGGAAGCGACTGATTTCGGTTATGGCGCCCCTTGGCCGACCATCGCCAGCGCTTTTTCCACGATGCCTTCGACCGGCCAGAGGCGACCGATTCCCTGGTAGCCACAGGCGAGCATTCCCTCCTCGGGACCGATGAACTCGGCGCCTCGTTCGCGAAGCGTGCGCACGTGCCCCGCCGTGGCCGGATGGGTCCACATCTTCCCGTTCATCGCCGGGGCAATCAGCATCGGTGCCCGGGTGGCGAGCGCGATGGCCCCGAGGGCATCGTCGGCGAGGCCGAGGGCCAGTTTCGCCACCGTGTTGGCGGTGGCGGGCGCGATCATCAGGAGATCGGCATGATCGGCCAGGTGAATGTGACCGGGATGCCAGCTGTGTTTCTCGTCGTAGAGACTGGTGGTGACCGGTTGGCGGGAAAGGACCTGGAGCGTCAACGGGGTGATGAACTCCCGGGCGTCGTCGGTCATGACGACATGGACCTCGCAGCCCGCCTTGGTCAGTTGGCTGGCGATATCGGCGGCGCGGTAGGCGGCGATGGACCCGGTGACGCCGAGAACGATATTCGGCGCCCGGTTTTCGGGTGAGGAAATGGCGGCGGAAGTCTCGCTCACGGCGGCCAATATGGCCCCGATTCGTTCACCCCGCAAAGCGTTGCCGGTCAGGAAAAGAAGTCGGGCTGATCCTCGTTGACGATCTCTTCGCCCCCCCGCAGGCGGGAAGTCCGGCAACGCTCGCCCTCGATGATGGCCCGGAAGCGCCGCAGGTCCTCCTCGGGGCTCCCGCTCACGATGGTGTAGCCGTAGGCCCGCCAGTGCCGCATTTCCTCGAGCGCGTTGCGGAGTCGCAGCGCCAGTTCCTCCGGGTCCTCGGTGCCGCGGCCACTGAGTCGTTTCTCCAGTTCCTCGCGATCGGGTGGCAGGATGAAAATGTCGATGAGGGCCCCGGAGATGACGGGATCGGGATTTCGCCGCACCAGCTCGGCGCCCTGGACGTCGATGTCCATGAGCACGTCCTCGCCCCGCCCGATTCGGTCGAGTACCGCGCTTTTCAGGGTGCCGTAGAGATTGCCGTGCACCTCGGCCCACTCGAGCAGTTCGCCCCGGGTGGTGCGGGCCTCGAAATCCTCGCGGGTGAGGAAATGGTAGTCCTTTCCATCGACTTCGCCGGTTCGCGGCTTGCGGGTGGTGCAGGAAACGGCGTAGTCGCAGAGAGGGTCGGACTGGCTGAGGGCGCGACAGAGCGTCGTCTTGCCGGAACCGCTGGGGCCGGAAACGATGCAGAGGATACCGCGCCGCTGGAGCTGGATCGACATGCCGAAAACTCGGGAAAAGGGCCGGCCGATCAAGTCGATCGGCGGGAAAAGATTCACTGCACGTTCTGCACCTGTTCGCGGATTTTTTCCAGTTCGGTCTTGGCGTTCACGATCCGCTGGGCGATTCCGGCGTCGTTGGCCTTGCTGCCGATGGTGTTGAACTCGCGGTTGAGTTCCTGGCAGAGGAAATCGAGGGGGCGCCCCACGGCGTGCCCGTCCTCGAAATAGCGGCGGAACTGTTTCAGATGGCTGTCGATCCGGGTCAGCTCCTCGGAAATGTCGCAGCGCTCCGCGAAAAGCCCGATTTCCCGGAGAATTCGCTCGTCGTCGAGGTCGAGCTGCAGTCCCGCGTTCTCGAGGCGGGAGAAGAGATTCTTTCGGTGGGTGGTGATCACCTCGGGGGCCCGTGCGGCCACGGCGTCGATGTGCTCGGCGATGAACGAGAGACGCGCTTCCAGGTCCGCGCGAAGATGGCGTCCTTCCTCCTCCTGCATGGCGATGAGCTTGGACAAGGCGGCATCGGTGGCCTGTTCGACGAGACCGCGGAGCGCCTCGGGATCGGCCTCGATTTCCTCCATCTGGAAGACGCCGGGCGCGCGGAAGAGGTCGGCTGCGGCGATGCGGAGGTCGGCCCCGGTGGCCTCGCTGACGCGGCGGGCGGCCTCCACGTACTGACGGGCGAGGGTCTCGTCCACGCGCAGCTGTCCCGCGCCGGCGCCGCGACGCTCCAGGGAGATGCGGGCATTGATGCGACCGCGCGAGATGCGCGAGGCGATCCTGCGGCGCAGGTCGGGCTCCAGGTCGACGAGTCGCCCGGGCAGATTCACGGCGATGTCGGTCTGCTTCCGGTTCACACCGGACAATTCCGCGGTGATCTGCCAGGTGTCGTCGCCGGCCTCACCGTGGCCGTATCCTGTCATGCTTTTCATAGGGGAAAACCGACGGTAGTCGTCACGGGGGCGCTGACAACCCGAATCGGGATCAATCGATCAACTCAAGTTGTAGGCATCCATATCCACCGTGACGAGAACGTCTTCGGGAAAGGTCAGGTCGGCGATCACGTCCCGCAGGTGTCGGCCCAGGCGACGAGCGCTGCCCGACTTGAGCGTCACCTGGAAGCGCCACTGATCGTGGGAGCGCACCAGCGGGGAAGGAAGGGGCTCCGTCATTTCCACGCCCTCGGGAAGGCGGCGTTTCAGGCGCCGATGCAGGGTCTGGAGGGAGAACTCGGCCCGCTCCTTGTGCACGGATCGCACGGTGATGACCGCGAGATGGAGACAGGGCGGAAAGCGGAATTGCTCCCGCATCTCCAGTTCCTGGGTGGCGAAGCCGATGAAATCGTGATGACGGGCGAACTGGATGGCCGGCGCATGGGGCGTGAACGTCTGCACGATGACCTCCCCGGCGGTGTCGCCCCGTCCGGCGCGTCCGGCGACCTGGGTCAGGAGCTGGAAGGTTCGTTCGCTGGCCCGGAAGTCGGGCACGTGGAGCCCGATGTCGGCATTGAGCACGCCCACGAGGGTCACATTGGGGAAATGGAGCCCCTTGGCGATCATCTGGGTGCCGATGAGGATGTCGATCTTCCGGGTCTTGAAGGCCTTGAGAGTTTCCTGCAGTTGGCCTTTCCGTCGCATGGTATCGGTATCGACGCGGGCCACCCGGGCGTCATCGAATACCGAGCGAATCACCGCTTCCACCTTTTCCGTTCCGTAGCCGGCCATGGAGATGGCGCGGGAACTACATTCCGGGCAGCGCTTCGGGGCCACTCTTCCATGTCCGCAGAGGTGGCAGATGAGCCGGTCCTCCTCCCGGTGAAAGGTCAGCGCCAGCGCGCAGTGGGGGCATTCGGCGACGAAGCCGCACTCGGGGCAGAGCATCGACCGGGCAAATCCCCGGCGATTGAGGAAGAGAATGATCTGCTCCCCGTCGGCCAGTCGGGCTTCCATCGCGAGGCGCAGTTTCGAGGAGAGAATGGCGGGACCACCACGCTGCTTGCGGGATTCGAGTTTCATGTCGATGACCCGGATCAGTGGCATGGCGCGATCATCGATCCGCTGGGTGAGTTCGGTCAGCTGGTACTTTCCGTTGATCACGTTGCGCCAGGATTCCAGGGAGGGCGTGGCGCTCCCGAGAAGGACGGCGCATCGTTCGAGGTGACCTCGAACCACGGCGAGATCCCGCCCCTGGTAGCGGGGGATGGTTTCCTGCTTGTAGGAATTTTCGTGCTCCTCATCGACGACGATGAGCCCCAGGTTGCGCACGGGGGCGAAAATGGCACTGCGCGCGCCGATGACGATACGGGCTTCGTGTCGGAGCACCTTGCGCCATTCGTCGTGTCGTTCCCCCTGGCTGAGATGGCTGTGGAGGATGGCCACCTCCCGCTGGATATCGGCGAAGCGCTGTTTGAATCGATCCGCGGTCTGGGGGGTGAGCGAGATTTCCGGCACGAGGACGATGGCGCCCTTGCCCTGGTCGATGACGTGCTGGATGGCCTGCAGGTAGATCTCGGTCTTCCCGCTGCCGGTGACGCCGCGGAGGAGGATGGGGGCGGGGGAGGCGTCCTCCGGCGACTCGATGGCTTCCACCACGATCCGGAATGCCTCCTCCTGTTCCCGGCTGAGTTTCAGGGGCGCACTGGGGAGGAATTCCTCGTTGGCGAAGGGATCGCGGGCGACTGTCTCGTCGCGAACCTCGACCAGTCCCGCTTTTTCCAGTCCGGTGATGGTGGGGCGGCCGAATCGCAGACTCGACCCCGTCAGGTCCGCGAGCAGACCCTGTTTATCCGGCTGTTCCCTGAGGTGATCGATCAGCTCCGCCTGGCGCTTGGCGCGCTTCCGGAGGTTCTCCAGGGCATCCTCGTCGGGATCGGAGACGAGAACGACGGCCTTGCGGATTTTTTCCGTCCCTTCGCCGGTTCGGGCTGCTTGGGGAATCATCGAACGCAACACCGCCTCGCGGGAGGCGAGGTAGTAGTCCGAGATCCAGTCCGCCAGGCGAAAGAGCGGCGGGGTGAGAATGGGGTCGCGATCGACCAGCCCCTGGATCGGTTTCAGTTTGCCTCGCCAGTCGCTCCGGTCGTTCTCGACCACCGCCATCACCGTGCCCACGGCGGGGCGATTGCGTAGCGGAACCCGTACCCGACACCCGGCGACTACCTGATCGACCAGTTCGTCCGGGATCAGGTAGTCGAATTGGAGGTCGCTGGTGGCTCCATCGATCAGGATCTTGGCGGTGCGAGGCATGCAGCCGGACGATAGCGCAAGGCGCCCGATTTCGCCGATGCCTTTTCCCCCAAAAACAAAACGCCTCCCGGTCGAGACCGGGAGGCGCTTGCCAAGGAAAACAAATTCCGTGTTTCGTGTTTGTCTCCCGTTTCAGGGAACGGGATTAGAAAGAGACGCTGAGGGACACACCACCGTGGATGATGTCGTCCTGGAAGCTGTCGATGGCGTCGAGGGCGAAGAGACCGGCCACGTAGGGCTCCAGGGTCACATCGCTGGTGAGCGCGATCGGCAGAGCGGCCATCACGTAGACGTGGTTGAAGTCACCGCCGTTGGAGAAGTAGTCAACCTGGTAGCTGATACCAGTGCTGAGAACCAGCTCCATCATGTCGGAGACGGCAAAGCCCTTGCTGATACCGGTTTCCATGTACCAACCTTCGACTTCGAAGTCGTAGCGGACAGTGGCGTTCCAATCGACGATACCCAGGCTGCGGCCAATGCCGTAACCGAGTTCGTAGGTCGCGTCTCCACCGGAATCGGGGAAGAAGTAACCGGTCATCGTGAGGGACATGTCGAACCCGGCGATTTCCTGGCCGACACTGGCATAGACGTCGAGTTCGTCGTCGAGAAGACCATCGGTCGGGTTGATGTACCAGACACCAACGCTCAGGGGCGTTCCGGCGACGGCATAATCAAGACCGGTCCAGACGGCATTGCCGCCGAAGTCCACACCATAGAAGATGTAGTCGGTCATGT
Organism: Verrucomicrobiia bacterium; assembly: GCA_030432615.1. Taxonomy (GTDB): domain Bacteria; phylum Verrucomicrobiota; class Verrucomicrobiia; order Verrucomicrobiales; family DEV007; genus JAEUHH01. The sequence goes on along the minus strand of JAUIGT010000009.1, from coordinate 18,403 downwards.
AGCCGGAGCTCAGGGTGGCGCCGATCGTGGGTTCTTCTTCAATGACGGGGGCCTCGATGACTCCCTTGGGTTCTCCAGCGTTCGCGATGGAAATCGCGAGCGCTCCGACAGTGCTGTAAGCAAGCAGTTTCAGTTTCATGGATTGTGACTCCCTTGGTGTGAGACGCTGATTAGTGGTTGGTCTTTCGATTTTCGTCAACGCGGAAAATCAAAAATTTTTCCGCGGCAACGTAAAGGATGAGAGTGCAGTATTCGTGCCATTTCATCCGAGAGATCGAACGAATCGGATTTCAAAACGGATGCGGCAAAATGAGATTCTCCCACCTCCGTCGGCACCGGTCGATGGGTGGCGGTCCGAAGGGTGATGAAAACCACTCAGTTAGGGGGAAATGGATCGCGTTGCGATCGTTTTTCTTAGCCCAGAAAGTTTGGGATTCCGAGCCGACGAGCAGGGGGCGATTCTCTCGAAACGGTCGATTCGAGTCGTCTGCGGAGCCGTTTTCCATCCCGGAAAGCGCGTCATTTCGGGTGGTTTCAGTTTCCGGGAGGAAATAGGTCGGTATTACGAACGCGTCCGATCGTGGGACCCGGTCCGGGCCGGAAGTGGGCATTGCCTGCTTGCCGGCCCGAAAGGATGGGCGGACAAATGGACGGACCGCCCGGCGCGAGCGTTTCGGGAAGAAGACGCCGTCGGGCGAGGACTCGAGCACAAAAAAACCTCCCCGGTTTCCCGGGGAGGTTTCTGATTCCTTTTCAGGAAATTCTTGAGGGGTGGTCGTCCAGCGGATCAGAAGGACACGCTGAGGGACACACCGCCGTGGATGATGTCGTCCTGGAAGCTGTCAACGGCGTCCAGAGCGAACAGGCCGGCCACGTAGGGCTCGAGGGTCACGTTGCTGCGAAGCGCGATCGGAAGAGCGGCCATCACGTAGACGTGGTTGAAGTCACTACCGGCGGACCAGTAGTCGATCTGGTAGCTGATGCCGCTGCTGACGACGAGCTCCATGTTGTCGGAAACCGCGAAACCCTTGCTGAGGCCGGTTTCGAAGTACCACGCTTCGAGTTCGAAGTCGTAGCGACCGGTGGCGTTCCAGTCGACGACGCCCAGGCTGCGACCGATGCCGAGACCAAGCTCGTAGGTGGCGTCGGAACCGGAGTCCGGGAAGAAGTAACCGGTCATGGTGAGAGCCACGTCGAAGCCGGCCACTTCCTGAGCGATGCTCGCGTAGACGTCGAGCTCGTCATCGAGAAATCCGTCGGTGGGGTTGATGTACCACACTCCGACGCTCAGCGGGGTGCCGGCGACGGCGTAGTCGAGACCGGTCCAGACGGCGTTGCCGCCGAGGTCCACGCCGTAGAAGACGTAGTCGGTCATGTAACCGGAGCTGAGGGTGGCTCCGAGAGGCTGTTCTTCAACAACGGCTTCGACGACGCACTTGTCGCAAGTCGAATCCGCGCAGTTGTCTCCGGCATTCGCGACCGTAATCGCAAACGCCCCGGCAATGCCATAGGCGATGGTTTTTTTCATTCGATTTGTCTCCCTTGGTTGGATTGGAAATCGTCCGCCGAAACGGACAAGCCGACCCTCTGGCCCGATATTCAAGCGAATGCAAGTAATTTCGTGGGGCAATTTCGAAATATTGTCGTTGAGCCTGATGCACTTCCGAGTTTCCCACGCGGGATTCTCAACTCGGCGAATCTTCCCGGTTATGGGAGGGCCAATTGCCAGGGAAACGGTGACCGAGACCACGAAAAAAGGCCCGAATTTTTCGGGCCCGATTCGTGGAGGCTGGAGGGGAAACCCGACTCAGAGCAGGTCTTCGGCGACCACGGAATGCTGCTGGCGCCGCGAGAGAATCTGGGCCTGGCGAACCACGAAAGACTCGTCGAATTCGAATCGATAGCTGTGGCAGTTGGGGCAGATGCTGACCTTGCTGGCCACGATCGAGTCGCAGCCGAGGCACACCTTGTACTGGCCGGGGTTGCGGACAATGCGTCGAGCGCGTTTCGCTCGTTCGATCAAAGCGGGATCTTCGTTTGCCATGGATTCGGCGCAACTTACGCGAGAAACGCAATTTTCGCAAGAACGAATCTGAATTTTCAGGAAATTATCAAATTTGTAAAAATTGCCGCCAGGATTCCCGGAGAAGTTCTTGGCCGCGCCTTCTTTGGCGTTGGGACGCGAAAGTCCCTGCCTTCTACTCTGGCGGGATTTCTATCCGGCCGAGCAGCTCTGCGGTTGGCGGGCCGGGAAACCCCGGAATCCGGCATTTCTTCACTCCTTGGGCTGCACGGTGACGCGCTTCACGCGAGCGGAGTCCGAGGGGCTCCAGGTGCTGATCCGTGGATGATTCTTGAAGTGAGTGTGAATCACGCGTCGGAAGTAGGCGTTCATCGGCGCCAGCATTTCCGGCCGGCCGGTGGCGATGACCCGTTCGGCGGCGCGTTCGGCTTCCTCGATCACGCGGTATTCCTGCGCGGCCCGATAGTGATCCACGTCCACCCGGATGCGGGGCGCGTCGGGAACGCGCAGTTGGAGCAAGCGATTGACCAGATACTGGATGTCGTCGAGACGCTCTCCCTGGCGGCCGATGAGGGGCTTCGGTTCGTGGGTCAGCACCTGCAGGCCCTGGCCGGGGTGGTTCTCATCGGGCTCGATTCGGACAACGAAACCGAGATACCCGAGCATGGTGTCGAGAATCTCCTGGGCAACGTCGATGGGTTCCATGACCGAGAGCGTGGTTCCCAACGTTGTAAGAGATTCCGCGATTCGGAATCAACGCCTTTTTTTCTTCTTCCCCTTGGTGTGGCGGTCGCCTTTCTCGCTGGCCAACTTGGTGCGCCCGGCGGCTCCGGGAGGCACGGGGCCCGCTCCGCCGCCGCCGCCGCCCTGCTCGCGCGCCTTGGCCTGCTCCTGCATGCGCTCGAGGAATCCCTTGCCCGTCTTTTTCCGTTTCTTCAGTTCGGGCTCGGGCAGCTTGTTCATGATCCAGGTCTGGAAAATGCTGAACACGTTCTGCGTGGTCCAGTAGAGGGCCAGGGCCGAGGCGAAGTTGTAGCAGATCACGAGGAAGAAGAGCGGCATGAACTTGAAGACCATCTGTTGGGTCTTGTCGCCGGTCTTGGGAGTCATCGACATCTGCACGAAGGTCGTCGCCGCCATCAGGATGGGCAGGAGATTGAATGGAATGCCGAGGCCGGGAATCATGAAGAGCGTGTCCGGCATCGAGAGATCGGGCACCCAGAGAAAGCTCTCGTGCCGCAATTCGGCGGCGCGCCAGAGCATGCCATAGAAGGCGAGGAAGACCGGCAACTGGATGAACATCGGAAGGCAGCCGCCCAGCGGATTGACGCCGTAATCCCCGTAGAGCTTCATCAGTTCCTTGGACTGCCGCTCCTGGTCGTCCTTGTACTTCTCCTTGATCTCGTTCATCAGCGGCGTGAGCTTGCTCATCCGCTTCATGGTGCGGGTGGACTTCGCGTAGACCGGCCAGATGAGGACGCGGATGAGGATGGTGACGAGAATGATGGCGATGCCATAGAGGCCGACGATCCCCTTCAGCCAGACCAGGATCTGGATCAACACCGAGGCCAGCGGGCGGATCGCCCAGCCGAACATCCAGCCGAAGATCGGCGTGTCGTCGTACTTCATCACCAGGGTCCGGTGATCGCCCAGCGCGTCGAGGCGCTCGTATTCCTTGGGGCCGATGTAGAGTTCGTAGCTGACCGATTGCTGGTCTCCCGGCGCCAGCGACAGGTCCGGCAGGCCCAGGGCGGCCTCCACGGCATAGCGGCGTTTCTTGTCGGGCACCGGTTCCTGCTGGCCCTTGAAGGTGATCGGGAAACGGCTCGCCCAGAGGGTGGTGGGATAGGGTTCCGAAGGGGTCAGCAGCGTGGTGAAGAACTGGTCGTTTACGCCCGCCCAGTCGACTTCCGTGATTGCCAGTTCGTCATGCGGTTTCGAGTCGCTGCCGATGCCGAGGAATTTCTTGCCCTTGAAGTAATCGACCGCCTTGTAGACGACGTCACCGCTCTCTTCGTCGCGGAAATAGAACCCGGTCTGCCGCGGAAATTCATCCGGGTGCAGCGGGGCGCCGGCACCGAGGTAGAGGAAGCGCTGTCCCGACTTCAAGGGCTGCTCGTCGACGTTCTTGACGGTCACGATGAGATCGAGCAGGTGGGGTTCGATCCCGGGCTCGGCCAGGGAATAGCGCTTGGTGATCTCCAGCTTCTCGGCGGTGACGGTGCGGAAGGCGATCGTCCGGTCGCTCTGCTCCGCGATCTCCCAGTTCGTGGCGTCGAATTCGCCCGGACCCGTGCTCAGCGCGCCGATGGGATTTTCCGCCCGTTCGTTGATGACCACATAGCCGTCTTCCTCGTCAAGACTGCGTTGGTGATCGAGCATCTCGGCCGAGGCGATGCCGCCGCCGCGATTGGTGAAATGGACGCGGATGGTGTCGTTGGCCAGGGTCACTTCCTTGGCCGGCACCTTCTCGGCGGAAGGGGCGGAATCCTGCGCCTTCGTATCCCCCGTGGCTCCGTCGGAGGCCGTCTTTTCACCTTCCACTTTGGCGACCGTCACGTCCCTGTCGGCCGGAGCTTCCTGTTTCGCCAGCTCGGCCTGCTTGGCCTTCCAAGCCTCCACTTCCTTGGCGTATTCGGCCTGCTGCTTGGTGCTCCACGCGCCCCAGCCAAAAAGGCCGGCTACGCAGAGCACTATCACGATCCATGCGGTGCGATCCATGAGGGAGAAAAAATTCGGGGTCTAAATCGGAAACAACAAAAGGAAGGGAGGGAGAGAGCGGCCAAACCATCCGGAGCCAAGGAGAGGAAGGGACGAGCGACTCAGTGATCCGGCTCGGAATGCTGCCGACCCTCTACCGAAGCCCGCTTGCCGCAATGTGCAAACTCGGGATGCGACTTTTCAAAATCTTCCCAGCCGGGAGGGGGATCGTAACCCTGGCCGCCCCAGGGATGGCATCGGCCGATGCGGCAGACTCCCAGCCAGGCCCCTTTCAGCGCGCCGTGAACCCTCACTGCGTCGATAAAATACTGGGAGCAGGAAGGTGAGAACCGGCACCCGCTGAACGGGCCGGTGACGAAATGCAGGATGGGGGAAATCACGATCTGGTAGCCGCGCACCAACCCGATGAGGAGCCATTTCATCCTTCCGGTTGCGATCGAGTTTTCCCTTCTTCCCGGCTTCGAGGGGGCTTCTGGCTTTCACCGATGAAGAGCCCGGCGCGGTGCGCCAGCCATTTCCATTCCTTCTCCAGGGCTTCCGAGCTGGCATCGGCGGCCCGGTTTCTCGCGACCAGCACGAGGCAGAATCCCGGTTTCAGGCGTTCGCCGGTCCGCTGGAGGATGCCCCGCAAACGACGACGGACCCGGTTGCGGGTCACGGCGTTGCCGAGCCGGCGGGTGGTGATGTAGCCGATACGGATGGGGTCGGCCAGCGTCTCGTCCCGGAGGACACCGAGGACGAGGTAATGTCCGGCAAAGCTCTTACCTTGGTGGCGCACCCGCTGAAACAGCCGGCGCGAAGTGATCCGCCTGTCCCGGGGAAACCGCATCGGTCCGTGGCGTTCGTCCGTCCCGGCGCTGTCCCGCGACCTCCGGATCAGGTGTGCTGCTGGACGTGGCGCTTGTACTGGATCTCCGCGCCCTTGGGAATGAGGCGCTTGCGGCCCTTCTTGCGGCGACGGCGGATGATGTCGCGGCCGTTCTTGGTGGCCATGCGGGCGCGAAAACCGTACTGGTTCTTCCGGGACCGCTTCGAGGGCTGGTAGGTGCGTTTCATGGTGATGAAAGGAGTTGTCCGTGATTGTCCTGTCTGTCGTTTTGCCCTTTTCCGCCAAGTCGGAGGCCACCGGTCGGGTGCACGCAACGGTTCACTTCGCGCCAGAGCCTGGGAGCCGGGTGTGGCCCTGGCTGGAAAAGGGGAGGGAATTTAGGCGCATTGTTCCGATTGTCAACGCCGCGAGGTGCGACCGAATTCTTCCGTTTCAATCGGGCAGCGATTCTGCTATTCTGCGGCTCCGGGCGAGGAGCCCGCGTTGTTTTTTCTCTCGAGATCAGCCCCCACTCCACCCTCCCTTCTTCGTCCGTCCCGTCTCGACTTGTGAGCGATCCGTCCTTTACCGCCCCGATCCGTCCCCTCAGTCCCCAGATGCGCATCGAGCCCGCCACGCTCGAGGATCTGCCGCAACTGGTGGACCTCGTCATGGCTCTCTTCGAGATGGAAGAGGACTTCCAGCCGGATCGAATCAGGCAGGAAAAAGGACTCCGTCTCGTTCTCGAGCAGCCCAGCCGCGGGCGCATTTTCGTCATCCGGACCGACTACCAGATCGTCGGCATGGTGAACCTGCTCTTTACCATCTCCACCGCCATGGGTGGATTCGTGCTCCTGATGGAAGACGTCATCATTCACCCCGACCATCGGGGTCAGGGCTTCGGTACCCAGTTGATGGAATACGTCATCGAGTTTGCCCAGAAGAAGGATTTCAAGCGCATCACCCTGCTGACGGACCAGATCAGCGCCGAGTCCCAGCGGTTCTTCCAGAAGCTCGGGTTCCGTCATTCGCACATGATTCCCATGCGGCTGACCTTCCAGGCCGAGTGAGGCTGAATCGTTGATTTTTCCGCCCGCCGTTCCACTCTGCTCGATGGACCTGGCAGAAAAACAGCGCGGCCTGATCGAGGATTTTTCCCTCATCGAGGATCCGGCGGAACGGTTCGCCGCCATCATCGACCGCGGTCGACGGGCGCCGGATTATCCCGACCACGCCCGCACCGATTCGCGTCTCGTGCCCGGCTGCGCCTCCCGGGTCTGGTTGACGGGGTGGCAGGACGACAAGGATGGCACCTGCGAATTTCGGGTCGATGCGGACGCTCCCAGCATCCAGGGCGTCGCCGCCCTGCTCTGCGAACTCTACTCGGGAGCTCCCCCGGAAGAGGTCGTCGCCGTCGAGCCCGAATGCCTGGAGGCACTCGGGATTCATCGCCAACTGACCCCGACCCGTCTCCGCGGGCTCGCCCAGGTGCGCCGCCGCATCCGGGAAATCGCCGAGGCCGCCCTCGAAGCGAGGCCGGTGAAAGACCGGCCCGCCCCATGAGCGAACGCCACTACCTCGACGCCCACCTGCACCTCCAGGACGAGCGACTGCGGCCCCGCGAGGGGGAAATCGTCGCTGAACTGCGACGGCTGGGCATCCGGCGCTGGGTCGTCAATGGCACCCGCGAAGCGGATTGGCCCGAGGTCGCGCGGCTTGCCCGCGACTATCCCGAGGTCCTGCCCGCCTATGGCCTGCATCCCTGGTTCATTCGCGATCGCAGTGACCAGTGGGAGGAAACCCTCGCGGCCCTGCTCGCCGACCCCGAGGCCGGTGCGGTCGCCGTGGGGGAGATCGGGCTCGACAAGTGGATGCGCGATCACCACATCGAAGAGCAGGAACGCGTCTTTCGTCGCCAGCTCCGGCTCGCCGCGGGCGCGGGACTGCCGCCGGTAATCCACTGCCTGCAGGCCTGGGGGCGTCTTCGCGACGTGTTGCGCGAAGAGCCTCTCCCGGATGCCGGCTTCCTCCTCCACTCCTTCGCCGGGCCGATCGAACTGCTCGACGATTTTCTCGAACTCGGGGCCCGCTTTTCCTTCTCGGGCTACTTTCTCCACGAGCGAAAGGCCGAGGTGGTCGAGACTTTCCGCCAGATTCCCCGCGACCGGATTCTCGTCGAGACCGACGCTCCCGACATGGTCCTGCCCGAGGCGCTGGTCACGCATCGGCTGGAGGACGAGGAGGGCAAGACCATCAACCATCCCGCGAATCTCGTCTCGGTTTACGAAGGCCTGGCGCGGGCTTTGGACCGGAATCCGGCCGAGCTGGTTCGGGAAGTGGAGGGCAATTTCGGGCGACTGTTCGGATGACGCGAAAGCTTGCTTGCCCCGGTGGGACGGATCGGGTATCCAGAGAGCGCGGGCGCATTCTTTTCCGAACTTGAGTAAGCTGCGATGATGAAGACTCCGTTCATGATTGGGACGATGATGGGGTTCCTGTCGGTCTTGGGACTCCTTTCGTCCTGCCGTCCTCCGGAGAAGATGGTGGGCGAAGAGGAGGCTTCCGAAAGTTCCGGGAGCTCTGAAATCTCTGGAAGCGGTCCGGCCGTGGCCGGGGAACCCGACTACGGAGAGGTGGTCGACTATCTCCTGACCTTTGCCCGTTCCACCGATACGAACCGTCCTCTCGACCAGAAGGCCATCTCCCTGGCCGCCTGGCTGGATCCGAAGTCGAAGGAGGTCTTCGATGCCGACTTTCTGCTGAAGAACGAGAACCGAGTGGAGGAGGACGAGAGCGCTCCCGGAGCCTTCGATCTCGTCTCCAAGGCCAAGCCGATTCTGAAATCACTCGAGCCGTACGAAACCCACAAGAGCCAGGATGTCCGCATATTCCTGGCGGACCTGTTGCTCGCGCTCGCCCCCGAGGATACGGAACTGGCCTATACCATGCGGCAGATGGAGGTGGTCGGCGCTCGCGTTCGCTGGGGCAGATTCGTCCGCGAAACTGCGGACGGCGAGTTCTCCCTCGCCGCCAACCAGGCCACCATCAAGGGACTGCTCGTCCAGGAACTGGATGATGGCCGCGTGGCCGGGAAAGCCTCCCAGATGAACGCAACGGTGGTCGGAGCCAGTGAAGGAGACGACCTGGAGGTGGTCTTCAACCAAGGGGTGGGGCAAATGATGCTTTCGGCGCTCAAGGAGGTGGAGAAATTTCACGCGGTTCGCCACGAGGCAATCCCCAAGGCCGTGAAGGTGGAGATTGCTTTCGAGAATCAGTATTCCGACAAGGATGGTCCGTCGGCCGCGGTTGCGTGCGCCCTCCTGCTCGAGTCGTTGATTTCCGGCAAACCGATCACCGAGGAACTTGCGGTCACGGGCGACATGAATGCCGATGGCCTCATCAAACCGGTGGGTGGCATCGATGGAAAAATTCGGGGTGCGACCCACCGGGATTGCCGATTGATCGGATTGCCGGAGCGCAACGCTTCGGCGGTTCTCGACCTGATGATGATCGAAGGACCTTCCGACCTCATTGCCATCCAGATCTTTTCCATGGCGAATTTCGAAGAGGCGCTTGTCCTCAGTCGAGTGGCGGAGGAGCGACCTCAGGAGTTGAACCAAGCCATCGAGGAATTCGCCAGGATCCAGGAAGTTCTCGGAAAACCGGACGGCGAGAGCTGGCTCACCAACCAGTTCGTGATCGAGCGACTTCAGAAGGTCACCGAACTCGCTCCCCATCACCTCTCGGCCCGGTACCTGTTGATGAGGGCGCAGGGCCGGGAACCCGAGAAGCTGACCTTGGAAGGATCACTCACCATGATCACCCATTCCGCGGAGCCGCTGATTCGCGCGATCCGGCAGCGGCGATTTGATCCGGAAAAGTCCAGTCTCAACGAAGATGCCTATGCGGACGCTCTCTTCGCGTTGAAAAGAGCCCGGACTCGATTGGACCAGCGAACCTGGAAGTGTGCGGATGCCATCACCGAGTTCGCTGGCCTCATGCGCGAGTTCGTCAACAATCGTCCGAAATCCTACAACAATGTCATGAAGGCGGTGGAGGAGATCCAGGCCGCCGGGGCGAATGTCGATCGGGAGTACGACACCTTGCTCAATCAGGTCGATGTGCGGGAAGAGCTGATCGAATGACCGCCTTTTGCTTTCGTGGAGAAGATGGGGACCGGAGATCCCTTTTCTCCTTTGCCCGTCTCGGGAGTCGGCAGTAGCTTCCGCCCCTCCGCCCGATGGATGTGTCTGCCGACAGCCCCTCGAATCGCCCCGCCCGCCCCCGGATCGCCTACCTGTTCTCGCGTTACCCGGTGGTGTCGCAGACCTTTTGCGATTCGGAAATGCTCGCCCTCGAGGCGCGTGGGTTCGATCTCGATATCGCCTCCATCAATCCCCCGCCGAATGCCTTCCGGCATGAGCGCTTCGATCATTTCGCCGCCGAGGTCTTCTATCCGCCGCCCTCCCGGGTGCTGGGAAAACTCAAGTCGCTCCGGGAAAAGGACGGCAGTTGGCAGGCGAAGTTCGGCGAGATGATCGCCCGGCACGATCGCGACTACGGCGCCAGTTTCAAAGCCGCCACCCGGGCGCGGAACGGCCTCTACTTTGCCGAGCTGTTCCGGAGGCGCGGCATCGGCCACGTCCATGTCCACTTCGCCAACCGCGCCACCCACACCGCCCTCTTCCTCAAAAAGTGGGCCGGCATTCCCTTCAGCTTCACCGCGCATGCCCAGGACTTCATGGTCGATCTCGGCAGCGACGACCTGCTGCGCGAGTTGTGCCGCGAGGCCGAGTTCGTCGTCGGGGTCAGCGACTACTCCTGCGACCTGCTCCGAAAGACCTGTCCCGATTCCGCCGACAAGATCTCCCGCGTCTACAACGGCATCGCCATGGATCAGTTCCCGGCCGCGCCCATCGAGGAGTTCGGGCCGCTCCGCATCATTTCCATCGGCCGGCTCATCGAGTTCAAGGGCTTCCATCACCTGGTCAACGCCTGCGCCCTGCTGAAGAAGCGCGGGATCGACTTCCACTGGACCCTCGTCGGTGAGGGGCCGTGGCGGGAGCGGCTGGAGAAACAGGTCGCCGACGCCGGGCTCGCCGCGCAGGTCACTTTCGCCGGGGTCCAGAGCCAGGAATCCGTCAAGCGTCTCCTCGAGCACAGCGACGTCTTCTGCCTGCCCTGCATCGTGGATTCCAAGGGCGCCTCCGACATCCTGCCCACCGTCATCACCGAATCCATGGCCTGCTCGCTGCCGGTGGTGTCCACCCGGCTCGTCGGCGTGCCTGAGATGGTCGTGCCGGAGGAAACCGGGCTGCTGGTCGAGCCCGGGGACGACGAAGCTCTCGCCGAAGCTCTCGCCCGGTTGGCCAACGACCGCGAACTCGCCCGTCGGTTCGGGAAAGCCGGTCGCGCCCGTGCGGAGAAAGTCTTCGAGTTGCGGGAAACCTCCCGCCAACTGGCGGAGAAATTCGACAGCTGTCTCGCCGGCGTCGAGCACGCCGTGCCCGAGACCGCCGATTGGATCGCTCTCGTCGATACCTGGCCGCCCGCGCCTCCCGACGAGACCCGGCTCGCGGACGAGATCGCCTGGCTGGTCGATCAAGAGGGTCAGGTCCCGCAACCAACCCTGTTGAGCGCCCGCGCCGGCCGCTCCGGATCGGTCGAGTCGCTTCCCGACTGGCCCGAGCGGATCGAGTTTTTCGCGGACGGGCTCGTCCTCGAAGCGGAGTGGCAGGCTCATCCCGAACGCGCCGCCGAGGTCCTCGCCTGGCGCGACGAACTCGGTTCCGGCATCGAAACCGAGGCCTTCCTCGTCCAGGCGCGGCGAGCCCTGCACCTCGCCCGCCTGGTGGAAAAACGCGGCACCTTCCGCCACCTCCACGCCACCCGGGCCGATGTCGCCGTCACGGCCTGGCTGGTGCACCACCTCACCGGCATCGATTTCTCCTTCGCCGTCGAGCCCGGGTCCGAACTGGGAGCGTCCGCCATCGACCGGATCGCCAGGGACGCCGTTCGCGTTTCCCGGCCCGACACCGACGACGTCCTCCAGCTTCGTCCCGTCGATCGCACCCGCCGGCTCGTCCTCGGTTCCTTGAAGGCAAAGCTCCCCGGCCTCCGGCCGTTGCCCGATCAAGCTCCGGTCTACCGGGCCTGGTATTCCAGTTTGCTTGGGTCTCAAGACTCCTGACTCTTCACTTACTACTCATCACTCGGCACCATGCGCCTCGCCGTCGTCATCGCGTCCTACAACCACGCGCAGTATCTTCCCTTCGCCATCGAGTCCGTCCTCGGGCAGACGAGAAAAGCCGACCGCTTCCTCGTCATCGACGACGGGTCGAAGGACGATTCCGTCGAGGTCATCCGGGCCTATGCCGATCGCGGCGTCGAACTCGTCGTCCAGGAGAACGCCGGCGCCCACGCCACGTGGAACCGCTGCATCGAGACCGTCGCGGAGGATTGCGATCTCGTCTCCATCCTCAACTCCGACGACATCTACGCGCCCGAGCGTTTCGAGCGTTGCCTGCCGCAGTTCGAGCAGCCCGACGCCCGGGCCATGGTCTGCACCGGCCTCAAGATGATCGGGCCGGAGAACGAGGATCTCGCTCCCGACGAATCCCGCGCCAAGTGGCTTCGCGCGGCCTGGGCCATCGGGAAGGCCGATGGCATCACCACCTGGGAATGGATGGCCATGTGCAACTGGGCCGTCACCAGCAGCAACATCATCGCCCGTTGCGATTACCTGCGGGAGAATCCCTTCCGGCCCTATCGCTTCAACCACGACTACTTCTGCCTCAGTGGCGCCGCCCTCCGCGACCAGATCGCGCTCATCGACGAGGTCCTGCTCGAGTACCGCGTTCACCCGCAGAACAACATCAACACCGACCCGGCCCCGCTGCTGAAAGAGATGCTGCGGATGCATCTCGATCTCTACGCCCACTTCGCCGGCGAACTCGAGGCCGATCCCGCTGTCCGGTCCCGCTTCTACGACTACATGCGCGCCGCCGAGCACGGCATTTCCAGTTTCCATCCCGGCTTGTTCCAGCTCCTGCTGGCCCAGCTCGCCGCCGCGAACAGCGACGAAGCCTCGCGAGAGAAACTCGTTGCCGGCCTCGACGAGACGCGCATCGCCGAACTCCACGACTACCCCAACAAGGCCCTCGTCAACCAGTGGGACGGTGAGACCCCGCCCCAGCTGTCCCTCGCCCTGGCTGAAAAATACGAGGCCGAGCGCGCCGCGCGCCGCGAAGCCGAGGTCGAGAAAAAGGCCTGGCGAGAACTGGCTCGGCGGCGGCTGGTACTGCTGAAATCCCGGGGCGCCTCCCTGGCCCGCGCCTTGGGCGGCGGTAAAAACCAGCTTACCGATGACGGCAAGACCGCCCGGGAAAAGCTCGACCACCTGAACTCCGCGCTGGGCTCGGAGGAGCGGGAGTCCCGCGATTGATTCGGAGATCGAACGGTCGGATCTGCTATTCGTTGCCGCACGCCCAGGCCGTTTTGGTTCTCACCACGGAGGCAAGGCCATCGTCCCGCCGTCGAGGATGAGCACGGTCCCATTCACGTAGTCGGCGTCGGGACCGAGCAGGAAGGCGGCGGCCTTGGCGATGTCCTCGGGTTGGCCGAGTCGGCGCACGGGGATCTTCTTTTCCACCTCGGCGTAGAGTTCCTCGATGGGGGCGTCCCAGCCATCGCAGGTGGCGGCCAGCATCGGGGTGTCGATGGTGCCGGGGGAAATCCCGACGGCGCGCACCTTGCCGGCGTGATCGGTGGCGAGGCAGCGGATCAGGGCCTCGAGCGCGGCTTTCGACGCGCAGTAGAGGGCGTGGGCGGGGAAACCGACGTGGGCGGCCACGCTCGTGGTGATGAGGAAGACGCCACCAAGCTCGTTCTGCTCCATCACCGGAATGGTGTGCTTGGCGGTCCAGAAGGCGCCCTTCACGTTCACGCCCATGACCTTGTTCCAGTCGGCTTCGGTGAAGTCGGTGACCTTGCCCTTTCCCCAAACGCCGGCGTTGGCGTGAACGCCGTCGATGCGACCGAAGGTCTGGACGGTGGATTCCGCCAGCGCCTTGACGCTTTCCTCGTCGCCCACGTCGCAGTAGGTGAACTGCACCTCGTTGCCCGCGTCGCGCAGTTCCTTCGCCAGGGCCTCGCCCTCCTCGCGTTGGATGGAGGCGGCCACGACCTTGGCGCCGAGCTTGGCGAAATGCCGCACGCAGGCCGCGCCGATGCCCGAGGTGCCTCCGGTGACGATGATGACTTTGTCCTTCATGGCTTGGTGGGCTTGGCTCTTGAATCCGATTCCGATCTTCCTTTTTCCTGATTTCCACCCCCTCAATCCTGCAGGTCGCGGAACTCGGTGGCTCCCTCGCGGAACTGCATGTATTCGATGACGGCTTCGTCCTTCAGGAAGAAGGCCACCAGCAGTCCCTCCATCGGCGCGAAGGGCTCGATGATGACGTCCTCGCCCTCGAGCGCGTCGGCGATGTCGATGCCCTCGATCCGGTAGGCGACGTGCGGCAGGTCGCGGACCGGACCGGTCACCGGCGAGTCGGCCTCGAAGCGGAGAAACTCGACCCGGTAGGGATGATTCTCGGGCCGCGTCACCCAGACCTTGGTTTCTTCGACGTAGGTTTCGCCCGGCTGGGGTTCGTCGGTGGGCAGGCCGATGTGGTGGAAGTGCTTGGTCATGGTTTCCGGAGTGAAAAGCAAGGAGTGATGAGTGGAAAGTGGTCGGGAAGAGATCAGCGAAGATAAGCGTCGATCAGCGGTTCCGAAAAGATCCGTGTCCATTCGCGTTCATTCGCGATCACCGTTCTCCTTTCGCCACGCGATCGCCCGGTCGGCCATGGTGGCGAAATCGTTCTGGGGTTCGGAGCCGATCGTCTCCCGGGCCTTGGTGATGTCGATCTCGAATCCGTGGTAATCGGGACAGGTGATCTCCACCGTCGGCAGCCCGGTTTTCTCCGCGAGGCAGGCGGCGGCGCTGCGGTAGTCGAAGGGTGCCGGGGCGGCGATGTTGAAATCCTCGTTGATGGCAGCCTCGTTGCCGAGCATGCGGTCGAGGGCGTGAACGACGTCGTCGATGTGGACGATGTGGCGCTTGAGCGGTTCTCCTTCGCGGTCCAGCAGGATGGGCAGGTGTTCCTTCCCGGCGCGGACCAGTTCGAGGGTGGCCTCGGTCGGCTCGCCGAAACCGTGGCCCTTCTCGGTGGGATCGACGTTCTTCAGCAGCGAGAAATGGTTCAGGAGATCGTCCTCGTCGAAGACCCAGGACGAGCGCAGGATGGTGGTGCCGAGTCCGTACTGGTGCCGGTACTGCTCGGCCATGGTCTCCTCCATCACCTTGGAAAAGGCGTAGTAGCCCGGGTAGGCGATCCGCGGAGTCCGCTCGTTGATCGGTTCCGGATGCGGGTAGAACCAGATGCCCTGGGCGGCGTCACCCCCGAGGAGCAGGAACTGGTCGGGTCGGTGGCGCCGGCAGGCCTCCAGGATCTGGAAGGTGCCCTTGATGGAGACATCGAAGAAGGTGGCCGGATCCTCCTTGGTGGTCGCCATCTGCAGCACGATGTCCGCGCCGGAAACGACCGCGTCGGTGGCCTTGGCGTCGGTGACCGAGCCGTGGACGACCTCGGTGAAATCGGCGAACTCCTCCGGCAGGGGAGAGCGATGCACCAGCGCCCGCACTTCCGCGCCGCGTTCGCGCAGCAGGCCGAGGGCGCGGCGGCCGATTTTTCCCGAGGCTCCGAAGAGGGCGACTTTCATGACAAGGACATGGTGATGAAGGACGATGGCATGCAAAACGGAATCGCCAAGAAATTCGAGTCCATTCGCGTCTATTCGCGGTCGGTGTTCTCGTCGGGATTCCTCAAGTGTCCCATCAGGCGACGGATGTCGCGGGCGCCCAGGATCGTGCCTGCCAGCGCCATGAGGGCGAAGAGGCCGAGCATCAACACGAGGATGAATTGCCAGAAAAAGGTCCAGTCCATGATTTGGTTTAGGATTTGGCGGGTGCCGCGGAATTCCGGTCGGGCAGCAGGAGCGAAAAGATCACCATGGCAGCGAGGGCCAGTGCGACCGACAGCAGGCCGACCTCGGCGCCGGTCAGGCGTTGCACCCATTCTTCCGTCTCCGGATCGAGGTATTGGAGCCCCACCAGTTTCTGGACCGGTCCGAGCCCGAAGACCGCCGAGCAGCCCGCGACCAAGGCCGCGAGTGCTCCGGCCCGACTCGCCCGTTTCCAGTAGATCCCGCCGATGAGTACGGCGATGGCGCCGTTGAAATAGATCGCGCCCGTCACCGCCATGTAGTCCCAGATGTCGTCTTTGCCCTCGTAGAACAGTCCCCAGTAGAGCACGTAGGCGCCGAGGGCGAAGATGATGAAGCGGGTCAGCCTGATGCGCGCCTGTTCGGAGAGCCCGCGCCGACCGCGCAGCGGCGCCACGATGTCCTGGGTGATGACCGAGCTCCAGCAGAGGAAGTAGCTGTCGTGAGTCGACATGAAGGCCGCGATCATCGCCGCGGTGATGATCCCGATGAGCACCGGCGGCAGCAGCCGGCCGAGAAAGATCGGGAGCGCGTAGAGATTGTCGATGGCGGCGTGCCCGGCGCCTTCCGGCGGGAAGAAGAGCGGCTTGAGGTCGGCCCCCTCCGGGGACGCGGAGATGAACACCAGCGCGCAGATGCCCCAGAAGTAGGGGATCATGAAGCGGATGGTGAAGGAGATCGACGACACCATGTATTGGCGCCGGACCGCCTTTTCCGATTCCATCGCCAGCGCGCGGGAGACCGCGGTCGGCCAGACGGCGCAGCCGACCAGGCCGGCGGTGACGAACATCCAGAGCACGTAGGACCAGCCGAAACCCGAGCCCTCCGCCACCGGGTTGAATCCCGCGTCGCCGAGGACCGCCCGCGTCGTCTCGAAGATGTCGGTCCAGCCCAGCTTGGCGATGGCCAAGCCGGTGGCGATGAGCAGGCCGAAGGACAGGATCACGAACTGCACGTAGTCGGTGAGGATGACCGAGATCATCCCGCCGAGCGCGGTGTAGACGACCACCAGCAGGAGCAGTCCCACCATCACCGCCGGCAGGGCCCAGCCTTCCGCGGAGAGGCCGGTGATTCCCACGATGAACTGCGAGCCGACCTTGAGGAACAGCCCCATGTTGAGGATGCCGCCGAAGGCGAGGATGCAGCCGCCGAGGACGCGGACGCGGCGGCTGAACCGCTTCTCGTAGTATTCCGGAATCGTCAGCACCTCGGCCCGGCGCAGCGGTCCGACGATGAACCCGGTGGCGCCGATGATCAGCGTGGCGATGCCGGCGATGAGGGCGATGTGAAAGGCGGCGAACCCACCGGTGAATCCCTTCTGCGCCGAATACATCACCGTCACCAGCCCCATCTCCGTTCCCAGCATGGTGGCCACGCCGAGCCAGGTGCCGATCTTGCGGTCGGCGCCGATGTAGGCGGTCATGTTGCGCGCGTAGCGCCGGACGAAGATGCCGATGAGCAGCGAGAGCCCGAGATAGACCGCCACGATGACCGCGTCGATGGCGGTAAAGTGGGTGCGTTGGAGCGCTTCGGTGGCTTCGGGCGGCATGGGCAAGTCGCGATTCTGAACCGGTCGCCACCCGCGCGTCAAATCACCCGCCAACGTTTTCGCGCCAGACTGCGGCGAACCCCGCCGCGTCCTCTTCTGCGAGCGCCCGAGAGGCGGCAGGAGACGTTCGCGGGTGATGCTCCCATTCCCGCCAGTCCTGCCTCACTTGAAATACTTGCTCGCGTCCACCGGCGGTTTCTTCTTCGGCTCCTCCTCGGTGGCCGGTTTTTCCGCAGTTGCCTTGGCCGGTGATTTCTCCGCCGTGGCGGTTTCGGGCTCCGCCTTGACCATCGGTTTCGGCCAGGGCTCGTCTTCGCCGAGGATCTCGACCTGCTCGGGATCGGTGAGCTTGAACTGGGGCTTGTCCTGGTAGACCGACACCACGCCCGTAACCACGAGTCGCTTGCCGTCGTAGGCGTCCGCCGGCTCGGCGTCGCCGAAAGGTTTCAGGTCGCTGCGAAAGGTGACGAGGTAGAAATCGGCGTCCTTGAAATTGACGAAGTTGGTGCCGCTGTTCGACTTCCCGGACTTGGCGGTCTCACCCCAGACGATGACCTTCTGACCGTCCTTGGCCATGAGCGCCTCCGTATCGGTGGCGGCGAGGATGGGAAATTCGCTGGGCCCGGAGTTCTCGGCACGGAGGGCGGGCGAGAACGGGACGACCAGCGAGAGACCGATGGCGAGGAGAAGACGGCGAGTCGACAGGGTGAGGTTCACGACGCAACCCTATCAAATCGAGGCGCCTTGGCAAAAGCGAAAGCGCTCGAGAGCGACCGTCCGAGGATCGCCACGAAAGGCTCTCGTCTTTTTCCAAAAAATCGTTCCCGCCGTTTGAATGGAACAAGGAAAACCAACGTCATTAATTGCCGGAAATATAATGCGCCAATAAAAGGCTTTCCGTTCCAGTATCCGAAACCCTCTCGCCTCCCCGTTGCCATGAACTCGTTCTCTTCCCCGATCCATACTTCGCCGCTCGCTTCTGACTCCATCTCCGAACGCGATTTCGAGATCATCGACTGGGCGATCGAGAGCCTCGCCTTTCGTCTCGATTCGGTGGCGCGGGAACTGGACCGGTTCGCCAATGAGGCCGGTGTGGACGGTGGGAGGCTGGAATGGTGCGACAACCTGATCGCCGGCGTCCTCTTGATCGAGGCCCAGTTCGAGGACCTTCTCGAGTCGGGGCTGCCGGTCGGTTTCGAGGATTGGCCGGACCTCGCGGAGACGGCCCTGCATCACTCCGATTGGCTCCTCCAGC
>JAUIGT010000491.1 GCA_030432615.1 Verrucomicrobiia bacterium | reverse complement strand
GATCTTGAGCTTGATGCGGGAGGTTTTCTGGACCCGGCCCTCGCCCTGGCAACCGCCGCAGGGATTGGCGATGGTCTCGCCGGAACCACCACAGGCCGGGCAGGTCTGCTGCACCTGGAAAAAACCACGAGTCGTGACCACCTGGCCGTGACCGCCGCAGGTGGGACAGCTGCGCACGTCGCTCTTGCCGCCGGCCGCGCCGGACCCGCTGCACTGGTCGCAGGTGGCGAACTTCTCCAGTTCCAGTTCCTTCTCGGTCCCGAAGGCGGCTTCCTCGAGCGTGATCGGCAGGTCGTAACGCAGGTCCGAGCCCGGGCGCTTCATGCCGCGCTGGCGACGACCGCCCCCGGCGGCGGCACCGAAGATCTCCTCGAAGATGCTGCCACCTCCGCCTCCGCCGAAGACTTCGCGGAAGATGTCCATGGGATCGTGGAATCCGCCGCCCCCGAAACCCCCGCCGCCCGCGGCCGGACCGCCCTGCCCGAAGGCGGCGTGTCCGTAGCGATCGTAGGCGGCGCGCTTCTGGTCATCCATCAGCACCTCGTAGGCCTCACCGATCTCCTTGAACTTGTCTTCGGCACCGGGATCGTCTGGATTCTTGTCCGGGTGAAACTGCACCGCGAGTTTCCGGTAGGCTTTCTTGATGTCGCCGGACGAGGCGTCCTTGCTCACGCCGAGCACCTCGTAGTAGTCGCGTTTCGCCATGGGTGGAGAGAGGGAAAAAATTCAAACGGGTGCCGGAGTGGATTCCGGCCACGGAATGCCGCCGTCCGATGCGCGGCGGGTCAGTCAGGCATTCTCGGACTCGTCGCCGGAACCGCCCGGTCCCTTGGAAACGGTGACGTTGGCGGCGCGGAGCAGTCGCTCGTTGAGCCGGTAGCCGCGGCGCAGCTCGGCCACGATCTCACCCTCGGGGATGGTGTCGTGGTGCTCCTGCTTCACCGCCTCGTGAACGTTGGGATCGAAGGCGCCGCTGGCTTCGATCGGGCGGACGCCGTTTTCGGCGAGGAAATCCTCGATCTGCTTCCGCACCATCACGAAGCCCTGGTAGATGATGTTGTCCTCGCCCTCCTGCCTGGCGGCCTGGAGCCCCATCTCGAAGTTGTCGAGCACGGGCAGGAGGCTGGAGAGCAGGGACGCGTTGGCATACTGGATGGCGTCGGACTTCTCCCGGGCCATCCGCTTGCGGTAGTTCTCGAGATCGGCCTGGCTGCGCAGGGCCAGCTGCCGCCATTTCTCCGCTTCCGACTTCGCCGATGCGTCGGCGGACGCCTCCGATTCCTCCGGCGCCTCGTTGGGCACGGAGTTCTCCGGCGTTTCCCCGCCGGTTTCCTCGACTTCGGGATCGGTCGTTTCGTCCGATGTATCGTTCTTCTTCGTCATGGGTGGACTCTCGCGCGGTTCTCCACCGGGCCGCGACGGGGGCTCCGGGACCGGGAGCGCCGAATATTCAACGCTTTTCCACCGCAATCAAGGTGATGTCATCGCTTTGCGGCGCCTTGCCGACGAAGTCGGCGACCGATTCGGATACCGCGTCCACCACCGCCTTGGCCCCGCGCGACGCGCTGGCGGCCAGGGTTTCCCTCAATCGATCGATGCCAAACTCCTCATCGAGGGCGTTGGCGGCCTCGATGACACCGTCGGTGTAGAGCAGCAGCAGATCGCCGCTGTCGAGGCTGAGAGGGAAATCGACCAACGAACGCTCGAAGACCTCGCCGTCATCGATCCCGGCGGCCATCCCGGGCGGTTCCACGGTTTCGACTTCGCCGGAGCACTTCCGGAAAACCAGTGGCGGCTCGTGGCCGGCCCTCGCCAACCGGATCTCGTTGGAGTCGCGAGTCAGCACCAGGTAGAGGAGGCTGACGAACATGTCTTCCCGGATGTCGGGAAAGATCGCCCGATTGACGGCGTGCAGCACCGAGGCCGGTGAGAGGTTCCCGACAGCGTTGTTGCGCAGGGTGCTCCGGCACATCGCCATGATGAGGGAGGCGGCGATGCCCTTTCCGCAGACGTCCCCGATGGCGACGCCGAAACGCTGCTCGTCGACGGGCACGTAGTCGAAGTAATCGCCACTGACGAGCCGGGCGGCACTGAACGCCGACGCCAACCGGTAGTCCCGCAGGCCGGGCGGCTTCTTGGGCAGCAGGATGCGCTGGATTTCGCTGGCCCGCTTGAGTTCGTCCTCCAACCGGCGCTTCTCGTGGGCCTCCGCGTGAATGATGGCACTGCCGAGGGCGAAGGAACTCTGCTCGGCGATGGAACCGAAGACGTCGCGGTCGTTCGCGGAAAAGGTCTGCCCGCTGTTCTTCACCACCGCGAGCACGCCGACTTCCTTCTGCCCGTAGACGAGTGGCGCCAGGAGTACGGCGAGATTCTGCTGGAGCGGATTCGCGCTGCCCTCGAAGGCGGGCGAGTCGAGCAGTTTCTCGATATAGACCGTCTGGCCGGCATCCAGCGCCATACCGAGCAGCCCGTTGTCGCGGGGGATGGTGGTGAGCTGGAGAAAACTTCGCAATCTACGCTTCTGGCGCAGGCCCTCGAGCTCGAACAGATCGACCGGCAGGGGAATGATGGGCGCCGCCCGCTCGGTCTGGAAAACCGGCACCAGCTCCGGGTTCTCGGGATTGTCCAGCAGGTAGAGAATGCCGCCGTCGGCGTTCACCACCTCGGCGACGCCGTTGACGATGTAGCGGTGCATGTTGGGAGGCGAACTGTCCACTTGGAGGGATTCCCCCAAGCCGTGAAGGAAATGGAACATGCGCTGCTCCTCGCCCTCGATCTCTTCCCGCTCCTCCTTCGCCCGCAAGGTTTCCCGACGCTGAATCACGACCAGCCACGCCGCCACCCCGACGATGGTGCAGATGACGAGAGCGTAGAGGAAATGATCCATAACTGGTGGAGGACGGCCGCACCGCCCGCCGGGACCCGCTCCAGGGTCCGCGCGCGAACGATTTCGTCAGGCAGAGTTGGACTCCAGATCCCGCTGCAAATATTCAAGCACGTCCCGGAAACGCGAACGATTCTCGGCGTTGGCCTTCACGAGCGCTTCGTGGGCCTCGAGCACCATCTCGATCCGCTCCTGCCGGTCGAGATCGGATTTCGGCAGGGGTCGGGACAGATTTTCCGCCACCAGTTCGCGCTCCGACTGCCAGGAGTCACCGGCCTCGTCGATGCGCATGAGGTGCTGCAGGCCGAGCTTGGTCAGCGACTGGTGGTTGCGCTCGTTGGCGTTGAGAATCTCGATGCCCCCCTCACCGTCGATATGGCGCCGTTTCAGTTCCAGGGCCAGGGCGGTGAGCGTGCCCATGAAGGTGGAGTCCATGGTCGGACAATTGGCCAGGTCGATCACGAAAGACTTCGAGCCCTGCTCAATGCGGCGGCGGGCGAAATCGCGGAGGCGATCGCTGTTCTGGTGCGATCCTGCCCCTTCGACGCGGATCCAAGCCACGTCGCCGAAGCAACCCACCAAGATGGATCCAGGGGCACTCACCGGATTCGCAGGACTCGCGAAGTAACAGTCATACCAGCAATCGTTACGGCACGACCGGCCGCAACGGGTTGAAACACTTGTAGGATACGCCCGTCGGACGCGATTGGCCAACGGAGATCGTGGCGACGGGAGACTGGCTCGGGGTCGTCGGCTCCCGAGTCCTCGCATCCGCCGGCCACCGGCAGATCGCCCTGATCCGCGCCGCAGCTCACTTCCACAGGAATGAGCGGCTCTCGGCCACGGTCTCGCCGCCCGAGAGGAGGGAAACCTTGAAGGAGGTCACCGGCCCGTTGGTCCGGTATTCTTCGCCCACCACTTCGATCTTGGTGGTGTTGCGCGACTTGGCGCCCGGTACCTGCACTTCCTTCACGTGCACCTCGGGACCGGTGTTCGCCTGGGTGTATTCCAGCTTCACGGTGTAGTCGGTTCCCTTGGCGTCGTTCTCCCAGAAGATGGTGAAATAGTGGCCGAATTTTTCCTGGAAATCCTCCGCCGTGATCGCCCCGTGGTAGTAGTGACGCTGCTCGAAGGCGATCATGCGATCCTCCGTTTCGATGCGCTTCCCGGGTTGAAGGTGGTAGGGATTCACCTTGGTGATGGAGGCCACTCCGCCGGTGCCCGACTTGGACGCACACGACACCAGGGACAGGGCCATCGCCGGGAGCCCTGCGAGTAGAAAGAGACGCGATAGACGATTCATGTTTCCTTGCTCGACGTATCCTTCGGACAAAATCGGCGCAAGTCACGCAGAAAAAGGCCGAATTGTCGAGGGAAAGCGGACTTTTTCCCCGAGCTCCTTCCCACGCGCATGTCTTCCCCCCTTCCCGCCATTGCCGTCGAAGCTCCGCGGGGGCAACCCCGCCTTCCGGAGCTGGACCTCTGGCTCGACCCGCATCGACCGCGCCCGTTCGCCTTCGTTTCCCACGCGCACGCCGACCATTTCGCCGCCCACGACCGCATCCTCTGCTCCAGTGAGACTCGCCGGCTCATCGAGGGACGCTTCGGCGCGCGCAAGGCCTCGTTTCTCGACGCCCCGCTTGGCCATTCACTGGACCTCGACGGATTCCGCCTCCGTTTTCTCTCCGCCGGCCACATCGCGGGCTCCGCCCAACTGCACGTCGAGAGGATCGCGGACGGGGACACGCTCGTCTACACCGGCGACTTCAAGCTGCGCCCCGCTCTCGCCGCCGAGCCGGTGGAGATCCGGCCCGCGCGAACCGTGATCATGGAGACCACTTTCGGCCTGCCGCGTTTCCGGCTTCCCCCGGCCGACGAGGTGGTCGCGGCCATGGTGAAGTTCGCCCGGGAGGCCCTCGAGGACGGTGACGTGCC
>JAUIGT010000490.1 GCA_030432615.1 Verrucomicrobiia bacterium | reverse complement strand
GCCGGGGACAATTTCCCGTCGATCTCAACCACGCGCCGCGCGAACTCCTGCTGAAGATTCCCGGGCTCGGCGTTCGCAACGTGAATCGACTGCTCGGCATCCGCCGCTGGCATGCCATCCGGCTCGATGACCTGGTCAAGCTCCGCGTGAGTCTGAAACGCTGCCTGCCCTTTCTCATCACCGCCGATCACCATCCCGCCCGACTGGGACTCGACAGCGATCGGTTGCGGGAACGATTCCTGCCGAAACCGAAGCAGCTGGAACTGGATTTTTCCGGGCAGGCAACCGCCCGCAGCGCCCTGACCGGAGAACTGTGACCAATACCGACGGCACTGACCGGCCCGATGAAGATCCATTCCATTCCTCCCGACTTTGCCGCGTGGCGCAGGCAGGCGCGCACCCTCCTCCGGGACGGTGTGCCTCCGGGCGAGGTCGGCTGGAGTTCCGATCCCGGGCAGGGCGAACTCTTTGGCCGCGATTCCGGGGCGACCATCCCCTCATCCCAACCGGTTCCCGCCTCCTCGCTCGCGGTCCCGAAGGCCTTTCTCGACCTCGCCGAATGCGTGGCCTGTCATCGTGACCAATCGCGATGGGGCCTGCTCTACTCCCTGCTCTGGCGACTCACCCGCGGTGGGGAAAAGCCTCTCCTTCGGTTGACGACCGACGACGAAGTGATCCGGGCGAACCGGTTCGCCAAGGAAGTCGGCCGCGACCTCCACAAGATGCGCGCCTTCGTCCGCTTCCGGGAAGTGTCCGGCGAAAGCGCCAATGGACGGGAGCAATTCGTGGCCTGGTTCGAGCCGGTTCATCACATCGTCCGCCGCAACGCGCCTTTTTTCCGAAAGCGGTTCACCAACATGAACTGGTCCATCCTCACTCCGGACGAGTGCGCGCACTGGGACGGTGAACGACTGCGTTTCACCCCCGGGCTTTCCCGCTCGTCGGCACCGGAGGACGACGCTCTCGAGGAACTCTGGCTGACCTACTACCGCAACATCTTCAATCCCGCCCGACTCAAGCTGAAGGCGATGCAGGCCGAGATGCCGGTGAAATACTGGAAGAATCTCCCCGAGGCCCCGGTCATTCGCGAACTTACCACGCGGGCATCCCATCGAAGGGAAATCATGATCGCCAATCCCGGCTTGTCTCCGCGACCCGCGCCGCCGAACCCCTATCTCCGAAATCTCCACGCCCGCAACGAGGTATCGCCCCTGCCGGCTCTCGATCCGGCGGAGTTGGAATCCGCGTCACTCGCCGACCTCCGCGAGCAGGCGGCCTGCTGCCGGGCCTGCCCGCTCTGGGATCGCGCCACCCAGACCGTCTTCGGCGAAGGAAGCCCGGACGCGAGCCTCATGATCATCGGCGAACAGCCCGGTGATCGCGAGGATCTCGAGGGTCGGCCTTTCGTCGGCCCGGCGGGACAGCTCCTCGATCGCGCGCTCGCCGAGGCGGGGATCGATCGGGACGCCGTCTACCTCACCAACGCGGTGAAGCATTTCAAGTGGAAGGCGCCATCACCCACGGCTTCCGGTCACCCGGCGCGCGGTCCCCGCCGTCTCCACGACAAGGCCAACCGCCATGAACAGGAGACCTGCCGTCCCTGGCTCGTGGCCGAGATCGCCAAGGTCAGGCCGCGCGTCATCGTCACCCTCGGAGCGACCGCCGCCAGCTCCGTCATTCGAGCCAGCTTTTCCGTCACCGCCGAACGCGGCGAGGTGGCCGGCGCCATCCGAATTCCCTTCGACGGCCGCGTCTTCGCGACAGTTCATCCCTCCTACCTGCTGAGAATGCGGGATCAGAAACAGAAAACGCGAGCCTTCGACGATTTCGTCGCCGATCTGAAAGCGGCGCAGATGGCGACCGTCTCGTAACCGGGTTCGCAGGAGCTTGGAGGGAATAGCGGCACCCGAGTGACACCTCGGGCGCCTTCCCACCGTCAGGCGACGGGAGCTGCCTACCCGGCGATCGCCGCCTGGGCCTCGAGGAAGGCGCTCTTCAACTCCTCGTAGTTCGTCGTCACCGGAAACTGCGGGAACTCGTCGATCACGTTCTGCGGCGGACGGTAGAGGATTCCGCGATCGGCTTCGCTCAACATGGTGGTGTCGTTGTAGGAATCGCCGGCCGCGATCACCTGGAAGTTGAGCTGGTGAAACGCCTGCACCGACTTCCGTTTCTGGTCGGGCTGCCGCAGGTGATAATCGGCGATACGACCGCTGTCCTCGATGCTCAGCTTGTGGCAGAACAGCGTCGGGTGATCGAGCTGTCTCATCAGCGGCGCGGCGAATTCGTAGAAGGTATCCGACAGGATGATGACCTGGAAACGCTCCTTGAGCCATTCGAGGAAATCCTTCGCGCCCTCCAACGGGCCCATCGCGCCGATCACCTCCTGGAACTGGTCGATCCCGATTCCGTTCTCATCGAGAATCCGCAACCGCTGCCGCATGAGGACGTCGTAATCGGGAATGTCGCGGGTGGTGGCACGGAGATCATCGATCCCGGTGCGCTCGGCGACTCCGATCCAGATTTCGGGAATGAGGACTCCTTCGAGGTCGAGACAGGCGAGTTGCATGGCGGCGTTGGGAAAATGAAGTCCGAAGATGGCAGAAGGCGGCATACGGTCAAACGGGAAACGCTATCTCGAGTGATGAGTGAAAAGTCAGGAGTGAGAAGTGGCGAGGAACGCGACATTTACACCTTCGAACTCGCTCTTCCGAAACGAAGCTCATCACTATTCAACTTTTCACTGATCACTCCAAATACACCGTGGGATCCTCCAATCCCGCGAGCGCGAAGGCCTCCTTCCGCTCGGTACAGGTCCCGCATTTCCCGCAGTGGATGTCGCCGCCCTTGTAGCAGGACCAGGTGTGGACAAAATCGACCCCGAGTTCGGCGCCGCGGGCGGCGATGGCCTCCTTGCGCACCTCCACGAAGGGACGAATCAGCTCGATCCCGGCATAGGTGCCGGCCCGAATCGCCTCGGCCATCGGCGCGAGAAAGGTTTCCCGGCAATCGGGGTAGACGGCGTGATCGCCGGAATGGGCCGCGATGACCAGTCCCTCGGCTCCGCAACTCTCCGCGTAGCCGGCGGCGATGGAGAGCATGATCCCGTTGCGGAACGGGACCACCGTCTGTTGCATCGACGCCTCCTCGTAATGGCCTTCGGGAATCTCCCCGCCGGATTTCAGCAGGTGCGAGTCGAACAACTCGTCGATGAAATCCAGCGAGATGACCTGGTGCGGCACGCCGTAGCGCTCCGCCTGCCAGCGGGCCATGGGAATCTCCCGGTGGTTGTGTTTCGAGCCGTAGTCGAAACTCAAGGCACCCACCACCTCGTGCGTCGCTCCCGCGTCCGCGAGGGCGACCACCGAATCCATTCCTCCGCTGACGAGGACGACGACCTTCATGGAACCCATTCTGGCCGATCCGGTCCCGGTTGCAAATCCTCTCAGAGAAAACGCTTCTCCAGCTTGGGCCGGGGTTCCCGGGTCAGGTCGGCACCGATCTGTTCGCCGAGATGCTGCCGGGTCGCCGGCTTCAGCGCATCGACCAGCCTCGCCAGGATCGCCTGCGGCGCCGCCAGTTTCCAGGTCGTGTCCTTGCCGGCACGAGCGATGATGCGATCGACCTGCTCGGCGACGCGGTGGAGGTTCTTTCGCTCCATCTCGTTCTCGAGCTGGAGTTCCTCGGCATGCGAGGCGCCTCCGCCGCCATTGCCGCCGCCGAACTGGCCGGCCTGGTCGGTCACGGTTTCGGAAACGGATTTCACGTCGAATTCTTCCGCGACATCGGGCATTTCGATGAGGTGGTCGTGGCCGCCGTTCTCGAGCGAGCCTTCCTTCACTTCAAAGGCCCGAACGCGGCCAAGGTCTGCGATGACGATCAGTTTCTTCATGGGAGTTTCGTTTTCGCCGGTGGCATTCTTCCGGGGACCGGCCCGCCCCGGGGTTGAATTCGATGGGCGGAGGTGCCGAGGTCATCGGCCCCGCCTTTCTCTAACCCTGCAGTCGAAAGGGTTCCTCGTCGATGGCGGATTCCTCGATCGGCAGTTCCAGCGAGGCCTGCCGCGGTTCCCGGGGAACCGATTTCAGCCCGTGCTGCCAGGCGCTGTCCACCTCGTGCCGGAACCACTCCCGGAGCTTCTTCGCCGCCCGGGTGCCGAGCGGGATTTTCCGCTGCGATTCCAGCTGACGCAGGGTGGCCAGGCTGAGGATGGAAACGGGAACACTCAACGAAGTCGAACGGCGCACGAGGTGACGGTAATCCGCTCCGAGAACCCGGGCGGTCCATTCTTCCGTCTCCGGATCGCGATAGGCCACCAGGTGCAGATCGACATTGGCGCCGGTGACTTCGCAGCGGGGCATGACGCCCATGCTTTCCAGCTCGGCGAACTGCCATTCGCTCTGCTCGGGTTCGTCCGGCTTCGTCGGACGTCGCTTGGAAGGTGAAAATCCCGATCTGGCCATCTCCAAGGGAGAAAGATAGCCCCGTTTCCCCATTTCGCCAAGCCGCAGTAGCCGTTCCGTGGTGAACACGAACCTCCGGCAAACCAGGACAGAATGGAGCCAGCCCCTCCAGGAAAGTTCACTTTGTTGAACCGGTTTTCGAGGCGAGCTCCGTCTTGCTCGTGCCCCTAACGGGACTGGTTCGCCTCGACCATCCCCTTGGCCTCCAGCTTCGCCAGCACCTCGGACACCACCTCCTCGATCCCGAGATGGGAACTGTCCACCACCGCGGCGTCCTCCGCGATGGTCAGCGGGGCCGCCGCCCGGGTGGAGTCCTTGCGGTCCCGGTCGGCGATGGAGTCGTCCAGTCCCTGGGCTCGCCG
>JAUIGT010000008.1 GCA_030432615.1 Verrucomicrobiia bacterium | reverse complement strand
AAGCATTTCGGTGGGGTGGACGGGCTCAAGAGCCGGGTCAAAGCACAACTGGAAGGCGTTCTTTCCGGGGCCGGAAAGGCGACCGCAACCATGGTCGAGCCCGCCCATTCCTCCCCACCCACGCCCGCGACGCCGGCTGTTCCCGGGGAGGAAGCGGCTCCCGCTACGCCCCCGTCGAGCGCGCCGCCCGCCGCCGCGGAGACGAACGACAATCCTCCACCGGCGACTCCGACAACACCCGCCGAGCCGCCGAGCGCGCCGAGCCCGCCGGAACCCGATCCACTGGCCCCGGCGGAAGCTTCCGAGACCGCTGCGGGCGGTTCGCCGTCAGCGACTGGACCGGAAACGGTTGCCAACTCCGCTGTGGAGGCCAGCCAGCCGCCGCAGCCGGACGAACAGGCGGGAGCAACGGAAGCCGACCTTCCTCCGGTGCCCGCGTCGGAAGAGGTTCCCGCCTCGATCACGGCTGTGGAACCCGAGCTGGCCCTGCCGCCGGAACCGCAGACGAGCGCCTCGCCCTCTCCAGCGGCGCCGTCGTCCCAGCCCGCACCCCAACCCCAGGCCGCGGGCAACCCGAATCCCGCCGCCGGTGCCCAAGCCGCCGCGCCGGCCGCGAAGCCGGCCACGGAAGAAGGCGCCGCGAAGCCCGACGAGGCTCCGGAGGATCCCGGCAAGCGCGTGGCGGCCATCCTGGAACCGGTCGGTACGGAGGTCATCGAGAGTTTCTACCAGAGCGATTCCATCGACGAGCGCGCCTCCTTCGTCATCGATCGGGAGGAGAACCAGCCCCACATGGAAGCCTACTACCGTCGTTATCAGCAGCTTCCGACGCTGCGCAAGGTAAGCTTCCGCGGGCCCATGCGCGACGCCGCCAGCGGCCGCTGGTTCGGGGTGTTCGACGTCTGGGAGAATGAGAACGAGGAAATCCACCGCTGGTGCGTGGTCCAGGTGCGTCCCGGAGAACTCAAGATGGATTGGGTGATCTACCAGCAGTTGATCGATGAATCGCTCGACCGTTTCCTGTCCGATCCGGCTGCGCCGCCCAAGGAATTCCGTCTCGTCGTCCGCCGGGGCGAGGAAGCGCCCTCGGACGAGAATCCGTGGCCCGGCACCACCTGGGAACTGGAACTTACGCCTCCGCTCGACACCTCCGCGCCGCGGGTGCTGCTCGTCAAGGATGCCGATTTCCAGCGCCTCGGTCTCGATCGCGCGCTCGTCGGCGGGAATGCCCGCATCGGTCGCGTCGAACTCGGCTGGGTCCCCAGTGATCTCGAGCCGCTCACCCGGGTGCCGACGCTGACCAAGGTGCTGGGCTGGGGCGCCTGGTGACGGGGGCGCCGCTCGGGGTTGCGCGCGGCTCTCCGGTGACAGACCTTGCCGGAGGCCACACACCCTGATGTTCACCTGCTTGCGCGCCCTCGCTCTCCTCGCTCCGCTCGCGGTCGTTGCCGGTCTCGTGTGGCTCGCCGGGCAGGCGCGAATGTTGAGTTATCGGGACGATGCCGATCTGGTGGTCGCGGTTCAGGAGACGCCGGCCCGATTCAATCCGCTGATGCCGGGCCGCGGCGCGGAGCGCGAGATCACCGAGCTGGTCTTCGATCGCCTGCTCCGGCTCGACGACGATCTCCGTCTCCGTCCGCATCTCCTGGAGCGTTGGGAATATCGCCACCGGGCCACCTGCTACTTTCTCGATGCCGGAAAAGCCGCCGCCGCCGCCGCCGTGATCGACCAGTCCAGGGACCGTTGGAGCGACTGGTTGCTGGAGGACTTCGTGCTCGATGGCGACCAGGTTCATCTCATCTCCGGCAGCCCGGAGCGGCGATGGCTCGATGAGATCCTCAACGGCTTCGACCGGGAGACCATCGCACCGTTGCTCCAGGTGCGGCTCACGCTTCGTTCCGCGGTGGCGCAATCCCTCGGCGACTTCCTGGCCGGTTCGGTAGAGAAAGGGAAGCTGCGGCACCTCGACTACGACGGAGACCGCGTTGCTCACCTCTATCTCCAGGGCGAGACCGATCTGTTTCTCAAGGAACTGCGCCTCTACTACGAATCCAACCGCAACCTGGAACCCGAGATCGAGGTGATGGGGCCGGTCGACAGGATTGCCGAGTTGGATTGGGATGCCGAACTTCGCGGCGACCTCCGCTGGCACGATGGCACGCCGGCGACGGCGGACGATCTCGTCTACACCTTCGAGGAAGTCACCCGGCCCGGTTCGCCCTGGCCCCTGCGCGAGGCCTTCGGATTCGTCGAGAGCATGGAGAAGGTCGATGAGCGAAAGGTGCGGGTGCATTGCCGCGAGTTCTACGCGCCGGCTCCGGAGCGATGGGCGAAGCTACCGTTGCTTCCGGCCCACCTCCTCAGTCAGGCTGTCGGTCCCGATGCCTGGGAGCGGTTCTTCGCCCGACCGGTGGGCACCGGTCCTTATCGCCTGCGGTCCGCGCCCCCGGAGGGCCCGGTGGTGCTGGAGGCCAATGTCGATTACTTCCGTGGCGCCCCACGGCAGGGCGAGGTTCGCTACCTCACCGTGACCGATTTCGAACGCCGCCGTCTCGATTGGCGGCTCGGCAAAATCGATGTCCTCGCGCCCGCGTCGGAGCAGGAATGGCACTGGCTGTTCGAGACCGGAGCGAAGGCGCGTCCCTCGATTCCCGTGGACACGGTTCGGGATGCGGGACGCTTCCAGAGTTTCGTGGCCTGGAATCTCGACCGGGACCGATTCACCGATCCGCGGGTCCGCCGCGGGCTTGCCTACCTGATCGATGTGGAGAAACTGCTCGCGACCTTGCCCGAGCCCCGACCGCGGGCCTGGAAGGGCCTGTTTTTTCCCGGCAGCTGGTTCTGCCAGTCCTCCCCCGGACCGCTGGCGCCCGATGCCGACCTCGCCGCGGTGCTGTTCGGTGAGGCGGGCTGGAAACGGGACGAGGGCGGAAAGTGGCGGACTCGAGAGGGTAGGGTCGTGGACCTGACCCTGTCGTACGACCGCGCGGACCTCCTCCACGCCCGGCTTGCGGAACATCTGGCGGAGCGCTGGAATCGCGCCGGTATCGACGTGAAATTGGAAGCGCTCGATTGGCGGGCGCTGCTGGAGGAACGGTTGGCGACCCGCGAGTTCGACGCCCTGCTGCTGAGCTGGGAACTCGACTTCAGCCGCGATCACTTCGCGGTCTGGCATTCTTCCGAGGCGGGCCCGGGCGGCAGCAACTTCTCCGGCCTCCGCAATCAACAGGTCGACGGGCTGCTCGAAAAGCTGAGACGCGAGCGGGACGAGGCCGCCGTCATCGCGACGGCGACGGAGTTGCAGGACCTGGTCCGCGAACTGCAGCCGTGTCTCTTCCTCTGTTCCACCGGACGGGAACTCGCCTTCCGGAAAGACGCCGTGGAGCAGGCGCGCCCGGCATCGGACGGCACCTGGAATCGGGGACCCATTGCCGTGGGGCGCGCCGGGCTGTTCGCGAGCCGGCCCTGGTGGGTCCGGGTTGCGCCCGGGGCGCCCGCCAATCCCGAGCCGGACACGACTTCACCGACCGAACCCTGAGCACGACCTCCGCCATGTCCAGCCTGTTGCTCCGCCGATGCCTCTCGCTGCTGTTCCGCCTTCTCCTGGGGTGGCTGCTGGTGGCGGTGGTGGTGGAGTTGGCCATGACCGGTCCTCGTTCACGCGGGGAAGTCGTCGGAGGCCAGAGCCTGCGGCTGCTCCGGGAACTGGTTGCGGGAGAGGTTCCGGAGTCCCTGGCCGCCGCGGGGGCGGGCTCGTGGCGATCGATGCTCGGCGAGGCGACCGTGGCGAGCCTGGAGGCGCTGGCGATCGCGGTAGTCGTCACCCTCGCCTTCGGCCCTGTCTTCGGCGTGCTCGCGGCGCGTTGGCGGCGCCACGCCTGGGTCGAGATCCTCCTCGCACCCTTCTTTGCCGCAGCCTGGCTGCCCGGGTTCTGGCTGGCCGGCCTGGCGGTCTGGCTACAGTTCCACTTCTGGAACCAGCCCGGTTTTTCCGATCCGGCCCCGGCCAGCGGAGGACCGGTGGCGTGGGAGCCGCTCTGGCGACTGGTCCTGGTGGCGGTGCCGGTGGCCCTGGGAGCGATCGGGTGGCAGATGCGCAGCGTCGCCGGCACCCTGAAACGCGCGGCCCGGGAACCGCACGTGCGCGCCGCCCAGGTCCGTGGCCTGGGAGGCGGTGTGCTGTTCTACCGGCATGTGTTTCGAAACTCTCTCGAGCCGTTGATTCGCTCGCTCGATCGTATCCTGCCCGCCATGCTGGGAATGCAGCTGCTGGTGGAGTGGGCGTTGCGGTTTCCCGGCCTCGGACGGCTGGTGATCGAATCCGCGCGCGCGCCGGAATTCGCCGGCTTGTTGGCGAGTGGATTGATACTCGCGACGGTTGTGGTGGCGGTCCGTTGGGCGGGCGAAACCGCGTCCCGGCTCGTCACCGAAAGAAACGCCTGACCTGTTTTCTCCACGTTTCCGATCATGCCCTCTCCTCCTCAGAACCGACGGCGATCACGATTCCGCGAGCGGATTCGTCGAGCCGCGAAGTCGCTGATCGAGGGCTGGGATTTCTACCTCTTCGCCGTCGGTTACGGGATCGTCCTCGGTCTGCTCGGCGTCGCCGCCCTGGCGTTTCCCGTCTTGGAGAGCGAAGCCATCGTCGGATTCGGCGATCTCGCCGAGGCCCTTCCGCCGGGTGACCATCACTGGTTCGGCACCAATCGCGACGGCGTGGACTTGCTGGCGCCGGTGTTCGCCGCGGCCGGGCGATCGGTGTGGTTGGTGCTGGTGGCCACGGTCCTGGGCTCGGTGTTCGGCTTGGCCCTGGCGACGGTGATCTGTTTTCTCTGGCGGGAGCGGGGGTATCGCTGGTTGGAACGACTGTCGGGAGCGGTGGGAAGCCTGCCGGCGATGTTCCTTCTCTTCGTCTTCGCCGCCGGGTATGGAGCGGGCACGCGGGCCACGATGGGAACGCTCGGAGCCCTGGCCGGCCTGTTCGTCGCCGGTCGAGCCGGCAACTGGTACCGGGATCTCGAGAATCAGGGCGACGTTCTGGCCGCGCGTGCGCTCGGGTTTTCCCGCGGACGCATTCTCGTCGAGCAGTTGCTGCCCCGCCTCTGGCCTCGCGTCGCTGCCTGCGCGGCGACCCTCTTGCCCGCCGCGTTGCTCGCGGAGGCGGGACTCGGGTTCTCCGGAGCGGGAGCGACGGTGGCCCCGGCGGAGGGACGGCTGGGTGCCTTTCTCGGCGCGGGGCACGATGCCCTGTTCGACCTGCCGTGGCTGCTGTGGTGGCCCGGGGTCGTTCTCGCCGTCCTGACCATCGTGCTGGCCTCGTTGGCCTGGGCGGTGCGCCGCACCCTGGACCAGCCGATCGATGAGCGAATCTTCTGACAAGAATGACCATGCGATCCCTGCTTTCCGTTCACGACCTGACCGTCGTCTACCCGCGCCGGGGCGATGAATCGCTCATCGCGGTGCGTTCGGCGTCGTTCGGCGTCGAGGAGGGGGAGATTCTCGCCCTGCTCGGGGTCGCGGGATCGGGAAAATCCACCGCGCTGGCGGCGCTGGCGGGACTGCTTCCGCCCAGGGCGCGGGTGCTCGCGGGACGGGGAATCCTCGATCCGGATACCTCCACGGAGATCGATCTGTTGGCGGCGAGGCCGTCGCGGCGGCGGAGATTGCGGCGCAGCCGGCTGGCGATGTTGCCGGCCGATCCCGGCGACCAGTGGAATCCCGGGAGAACCCTGAGGCAGCACCTGCGCGAGACGGTCCGGTTTTCCGGCCGGGGCCGGGAATGGAGAAGGGAGGAACGCTGGCTGCAGTTGCTCTACGACGTGGGGCTGATCGAGCCCGAGCAACTGCTCGACCGGTTGCCGCGGCAAGTCTCGCCCCTGGTCCGGATGCGGGTGCGCCTCGCCATGGCGCTGCTGGCCGGGGCGGATCTGTGGCTGCTGGACGACGCCACCGCCGCGCTCGATGCCACCGCCGAGGACCAGGTCCTGCGTCTGCTCCGTGACCTCGTGGAGAAACATCGACTGGGTTTGGTTTTCGCGACCACCCGAATCCCCGTGGTCGAACGCGTGGCCGACCGGGCCGCGGTTTTCTACGAGGGCGGGATCGTCGAGCACGGGCGCACCGCCGACCTGCTGCGCCGGCCGAAAAGTCGCTACACCCGGGCGTTGCTCGATTGTCTCCCGCACCTGGGTGAGCGCCGGCACCGGCTCGGGGAGATCGATCGCGTTGCCGAGCAGGACGCCATCGACGCCACCCGCGGGATCGAGGGCTGATCGGGAAGGTGGGAATAGGCGGGGCTCTCCGGGAATCTTTCCGGGTCGCCGCTTGCACTTTCCGCATTTCCGCAGAACTTCCCCGCCATGGCCAAGAAGCCCGTAGTTCTCATCATCCGCGACGGTTGGGGCGACAATCCGGGAGGCGAAGCGCAAGCCGAGAAGAACGGTGACGTGCCGCGCCTCGCGAACACGCCCTTCCACGATCACCTTTACGCCACCTATCCCGTCAGCCATATCAGCGGCAGCGGCACCGACGTCGGCCTGCCCGACGGGCAGATGGGCAATTCCGAGGTCGGTCACCTCAACCTCGGCGCGGGCCGCATCGTCTACCAGGACCTCACCCGCATCAACAAGGCGGTCGCATCCGGCTCGCTCGGCGAGAACGAAGTGCTCAGGGAAGCCTTCGCCAAGGCGAAGAGCGGCCGTCTGCACCTGCTCGGCCTCGTTTCCGACGGCGGGGTTCACAGCCACCAGGACCACCTCGTGGCGCTCGCCCGGGCCGCCAAGGAAGCCGGCGTCGATGACATCATGGTCCACGCCATCACCGATGGCCGCGACACCTCGCCCCACGGCGGCGAGAAATACGTCGGCTACTGTGAGGACAAGCTCGCCGAGGTCGGCGCCCGAATCGCCACCGTGATCGGACGCTACTACGCCATGGATCGCGACAAGCGCTGGGACCGCACCAAGCTGGCGTGGGACGCCATTTTCCACGGCAAGGGCGAGAAGTGCGAGGTGCTGCCCTCCGAGGCCATCGCCTCCCAGTATCGCAACGGCAAGACCGACGAGTTTCTCCTCCCGATGATCTTCGAGGCCCACGAGGAAGACCGCGTTCGTGACGGCGACGTCGTGCTGTTCTTCAACTTCCGCGCCGATCGCGCCCGCCAGATCAGCCAGGCCATCCTCGACAAGGACTTCGACGGTTTCCCGCGCGAGGGTCATCCCGACGTCCACTACGTCACCCTGACCGAGTACGACGAGAACTACGATTGCCCGGTGGTCTTTCCGCCCGAGGAACTCAAGGACACCCTCGGCGAAGTCGTCGGCCGGGCCGGCAGGAAACAGCTTCGCATCGCGGAGACGGAGAAATACCCGCACGTCAGCTTCTTCTTTAATGGAGGGGTCGAGGAACCCAATCCCGGCGAGGATCGCGAGTTGATTCCTTCGCCCCGCGACGTCGCCACCTACGACGAGAAGCCCGAGATGAGCGCCGCCGAGGTGACCGAGCGCCTGCTGGCCAAGCTGCCCGACTACGACCTTGTCATTCTCAATTTCGCCAACCCCGACATGGTCGGCCACACCGGTGACCTCCAGGCCGCCATCAAGGCCGTGGAAACCATCGACGGCTGCGTCAAGCAGGTGGTCGAGAAGACCCTCGAACTCGGGGGCGGCCTCCTCATCACCGCCGACCACGGCAACTGCGACCAGATGATCAATCCCGATGGTTCCGCCCACACCGCGCACACCACCAACCTGGTCCACCTCGTCTACGTGGCCGCCGATGCCGATCAGTACACGATCGAGGACGGCATTCTCGCCGACATCGCGCCGACCCTCCTGGACATGATGGAACTGGAAAAGCCCGAGGCCATGACCGGTTCCACCCGCCTGCGGAAAAAAGCCTGAATCGCCCCGAAAAAAGTCGCGCGTCAGCGACTTGCCAACCCGGCGACTGGCGCTAAACTACCGCCCTTGCCCACGATCGGGCGAGGCTCGTCGTAACCCCGTGGTGTAACGGTAGCACAACAGATTTTGGTTCTGTTTGTCAAGGTTCGAATCCTTGCGGGGTTGCCACTGTAAGTTTCTGATGGCGAGCGTTTTGTAGCGGGGCTTGTATCGCGCTGCGCGCCGAACACGATTCGGGTCAGGCGTTCTGCCAGTCAGTTCATCCGGTTGGAATCAGGACTCCCAAGTCCGGAGGTCGGATCAGGTTTTTCGCGCCACGCCTATTCGGGCTTCTTCCCGTGCTTGGCCATGCAGCCCCAAGCCTATCGGGTGGCCGCGCGCAGGGCGGCGATGTTGTCCTTCATGACCGTGAGAAAATCACCGCTCTCGGGGCGGTTGCCGCTGGGGGAGACGACGATGCCGATGAGGCCGCGGGCCTCGAGTTTCTCGGCGTGGCCGGCAAGCGGTTCTCCCTCCCAGATGAAGTACCTCGCGCCGGGATGCTCCTCGATCAGCGTGTCGAGCTCGGCGAGGTCCGACTCTTCGAGTTCCATCCCGGGTTCCCACAGGAGGGAATGCACCTCGAGGCCATTGGCGCGTGCCCAATACTCGTAGACTGGGTGGGAGGCGATGACGGGTGCACCCTGGAGCGGGGCGGTGGCCGCCGCCATTTCATCCTCGAGTTCCTCGAGTTCATCGAGAAGAACCTGAAGTTTGGCAAGAACGGTCTCTTTCCGGTGCGGCCACTCCTCGGTGACGGCGGTGGCAATGGCAGTGGCTTGGGCGGCGGCCTGCGTGAAGTCCATCCACGTGGTGAAAGCGGTGCCGCCATGGGTGTGGCCGGGATCGCCGTCACCGTGGGAGTGCGTGACGGCCTCTTCGACCTCGATAAACTCATCGGCAAAGGCGGCCGAGGTATCGACGGTGGCCTCGAAAGGGAGGGAGGTGGTGTCTACCCACTTCGCGTAGCTTGCGCCGTTGAGGAAAATCAGATCGGCCTCCTGGATGCGCGCGATGGCCTCGTCTCCCGGCCTCCAGAAGGCGGGATCCTCGTCGGGAGGAACTTCGAAGACGATGGTGGCGAAGTCGCCGGCGAGGCGTTCCGCGAACCAGGCAAGCGGGTAGTTGACGACCACGAGCGTGGGAGTCGTCTCTCGCTCCTGCCCCGACTCGGAGGCTTGGTGGCACGAGGCAAGAACGAGGGCGGTCAGCAAGAGTCCGGCGAAGGCTTTCACGAGATGCTCGGGATCAGTTCAGGCGTCTTGGGCGGGAGCCGCGAATTCGGGGAGAAACGGGCGAGCGCCACTCTCCGCCGGGATACGGTCACTGGTCCTTTGTGCTTGCGCAAGGCAAACGAATCCGCCATGAACCATCTCTCGATGCTTCTCGGGAACGGGGCTTTTCCTGAGCATCCATCCAAACTCCCGACACATGATTCCGATGAACCTGAAGATTCTCCTCTCCGCCGCCCTCCTCTTCGCCTTCGGACCCGTGGCTCTCGCCCACGAAACGGGCGAGAAGCACTCCCATGGCCATGACCACGGCCATAGTCACGGGGATGGACACGATCACGGTCACGACCATGACGCGCCGGGCCCGAATGGTGGGACCATCCTCCACCAGGTGGTTCCCCATGTCGAACTCCACGTCACCAAGGATCGCAAACTCCAGATCACGATCCTCGACAACAAGCTCAAAGCCGCCGCCCCCGGAAACCAGACCTTTTCCGTGACCTGCGGCAAACGCCTCTCCCCGGTCCGCATGACATTCCGGAAGACCGACCAAGGCTTCATCTCCGACAAGGCGCTCCCCGAGGGGGACCGGATCTACACCGTGATCAGCGCCAAGATGGCTCCGGATGCCGAGGTTCGTACCATCCGCCTCTACCTGACCTTCAAATCCTGAAGCGCTGGCAGGCGCGGTGTAATCGGAGTGGCGTAGGGACATTAGGGGGTGTGGACAAAATTCCGCACCGCTCGGATTTGATGAAGAATCAGCGCCGTAAGCGGCGATCTTTCTGAATTCGCGGCCCATTTTCCGGCTGGCCGCGTTCCGTCTCACTCTGTTGGGCTCGCCCAACGCCGCACGTCAGTCGAACAGCGTCCGGGCGTCGGGGTAAAGCTCGATCAGGAGATCCTGGAGAAGGTCTTCCACCCACTTGCGCCGATTCCTGGTGAGCGTGGTGGCGTCGTCGTTCTTGCCGCGTTTCCAGAATTCACTGATCGCTTTCTGGTGGCGCTCGGTCACGCGGACGACGACCTCGGCCCAGTGCTCGGGGTCGTGGGGGGAATCCTGCCAACGACCGCGACCCCGGCCGAAGTGGGCCACGGCGAGGTAGAGCAGGAGGGAGAATTTCACCTGGTCCTGGAAATGGGATTCGGTCCAGCGCACGGTCTGGGAATCGCCCTGGGTGAGGTTGTAGCCTTTGGCCAGGGCGTAGCTGGTGGCGCCGCCGAGGATGGCGCCGATGGCGGCGCCGGATCCGAAGGAAATGCCGTGCGACGCGAGGTCGAGCAGGACGCCGCCCACCAGGCCGCTGAGGGCGCCGCCACCGAGGGAGGCGAGCATTTCATCGACCTTGCCGCCGGTGGCGGAAAACTGGTCGCGCGCCGCCGCGGCGAATTCCCGGGCGGTGGTGCCGTCGATGCCGTGGGCGGTGATGAGCTGGTTGACGGTCTCCTCGGTACGCTTGCGAAGCCGCTCGTACATGGCGGTCTGGAGTCGATCGAACTCGTCGTGACGAGCCTCGCGGTCGAGCATCTGCTTGAAGCGGCCGATGAAGTTCGAGTGCAGGAAGGCCTCGCTGTCGGTGACGGATTCCGCGAAGAGCCGGGTGAGCAGATCGACGGACTCGCCGAACACCGCCAGCTGTTGCCGTGTCCAGGTTTCCTCCAGCCGCCGCGCGATCTTTCGCTTGGGTTTTTCGACCAGGTCATCGACGAGATCGAGGAGACGGTGTTCCTGCACCCAGCAACGCGTGAAGGCGTCGAGGGTGAGGACTTCCTTCGCCACCTCGTATTTTCCCAGCAACTCGCGGATCGCCTGCTCCCGTCGGCGGGCGGCGGCGGGCTCGGGAGAGCCGGTCTGGTTGAGGACGGCGATGACGGGCTTGCCCATGAGGGCGAGTACTTCCATCTCCGCGTCCACGTAACCGACCTGCTCGGGCTTCTGCGACATGTCGACGACGTAGAGGACGATGTCGGCGCGGTCCTGGACGTTGCGCAGGGCTTCCTGGCTGTAGAACAGGGAGGCGTCCCGGTGCCGGTCCCAGACCTGGTGCATCATCCAGCCGATGGGATTCTTCTGCTGCCGCAGGCGCTTGGCCAGCTTGGCGAGATTGGCGCCGAACCCGGGCGTGTCCCACAGCTCGAGGACGGCCGACTCGTCCTCGGTCTCGATCATCGGGTAGCGCTTCGACTCGACCGTGACGTGGGCGCGGTCCGCGATCTCTCCGACATCTTCACGCAACAGGGTGCGCAGCAAGGTGGTCTTGCCGGCATTGGTGTGCGAGATGAGGCTGAGGACGATGGTGTCGGGCATGCCGCTTTTTTGGGGAACGGTGATCAGAAATCCGTAATCCGTGGGAATGGGTTCAGTGGGTAAGTGAGTGGTCAGTGCCCATGACGATAACCAATGACTCGTCACTCCCCCGGGGGAAACACCCGCACTTCCTCCCGCACGGGGCCGGCGATGGTGCGCCAGGCGCCGAGGCGATCCTCGCGACGCTGGGGAAAATCCGGGAGATTGCGGCGCGTTTCGTCGAACCCCTCGGCATCGAGACAGACGTGGAGCCGGGTTTCGCTTTCGACTTCGCCGAGCGCCTTTCGAAGGTCGCGAATCAGTTCGCCGTGGGTTTCCTGCTCCGGGGTGACGGAGAAATCGAAGCAGAGGACGAGGTGAGCGGGCAGGTCGCCCTCGGCCTGGCGAACCAGGCGATCGGGTGCTTCGTCCTCGTCGCCGAGCCGGAGGACCGGTTGCCAGTCGAATTTCACGGGCACGCCGAGTTCGCGCTCGAGCGTTCGTTGCAGGGAGCCCTCGGCGGTGGGGGAGAGCTGGTGACAGTAGGCGACGGCGCCGGTGCGGAGGGCGGTTCCCAGGGCCTCGGCGAGGAGCCGGTCGAAGTAGAGACCGGTGCCCGGAAGCTGCCGGGGATCGATGGCCGATTCCCGGCGCCGGGCGCCGATGGTGTGCCAGGTGCCGAGCACGAGCCGGGGTAGGACCACGAACAGGCCGATGGTGAGCGCGTAGAGATGGATCCAGTGGGCGGCGTTCTCACCGACCACGTCGGGGCTCTGCGCGGTCCGATGTAGCGGAGCGACGTCGGGCACCTCGATTCCGCTCAGCAGCGAGGCCGGTCCGAAGAGGGTGCCCAGCAGGCTCTGCAACGCTCCGGGCGTGAAGAAAGTGCTTTCCCAGTAGGCGCGGTACTCGTTGGCCGCTCCCTTGGCATACATCCCGGCCACGGCGGCGATCGCCAGCAGGGCGGCGGAAAGATGCAGCACGGCGCGGATCCGTCGCACCGTCACCGGTTCGAAGAGTCGCCGCCAGCGACGCTGGAATTCGGCCAGCGCCTGGCGGAGCGAGGCGGGGGTCTCCGGGGCCTCCCGCTCGGGCCGGAAAGCGGCGGGAAGTTTTTCGACCGATTCGGCCGCCCGGGTGAGCAGGCCGGCCGAGGGTTCGTCTTCGTCCTTTCCGCGATGCCGGGCCTCGGCGACGGAATGAATGAGGTCGGCGACGTAGATGAAGAGGTTCCAGGCGAGAATCCCGAGCAGGGGAAAGGAAAGGATATTGACCAGTTTCTCGGCGCCGAGTGCCTGGGTCGACCAGCCGAGGATGGCCGCGCCCGCCAGCAGGAGTCCCGCGAGGTAGCGGAACCGGTGCGGCATCGTCACCGCCGAGGCCAGCGAGGGGCGGTGGGAGACGAGGTGGTCGGCGAGGATCTCGGCGCGGTTCGAGAAAAAGCGATCCTGCTCGGCCGGGGAGGATTCCCGGGTGAGCGAACGCGCGGCCTCCCGGGTGGCATCGTTGCGAACGGCGTCCGGCAGGAGTTCGCCCTCCCCATCGGACTTCTCGACCGCCTGGATGAGGATGACTCGCCGGAGGGATGCGGGGCGCATGACGAAGGGGACGGGAGGAGCGAACGGGAGTGGAAGACGGAATCGTCGAGGGCGGAGGTGGGATGCCCTCCGCCGATGAAGGTCCTAAGTAAACGGAGGATCGGCGATGACTCCACGGAAAAATCGTGCGTGTCATGCCCCGCGAAATCGTTGGAGGGGCGGCGGTTCCGGCCTTATGTCGATCGGGTTGAAAACTCCGCCCGTCTCCGCTTCGCACATTTCCCCGCGACACCTCGCGGGCCTGATCGCCGGTGCGCTGTGCATCGCGTTCGCGCCGATCTTCGCGGTGCTGAGCGTGCGTCTCGGCGGCGTGGGCATGTGGGACGCGGCTTTCTGGCGGGTGTTTCTCGGGGCGGCGGCGCTGGGCATTCTCCTGGCGGCGCAGCGGGTCTCGTTTTTCGGAAGCCAGGGACTCGCCGCGGATGGCGGGAGATTTCGCGGCTGGCTCTGGGTGCCGGGTATCGTGTTTGCCGGGGATTTCTGGGTCTGGCACTGGTCCTTCGAGCACACCTCGGTGGCGAACTCGACCCTGCTGGCGAACGTGGCCATCCTCTTCGTGACGCTCTTCGCCTGGTTGGTGTGGAAGGAAAAGCTGAGTCGCCGTTTCGTGGGAGGCGCGGTGCTGGCTTTCGGGGGAGTGGCCCTGCTGATGCTCAGCTCCGCCCGACGGGTGCCGCCCACGGAGGGCAATCCGATCTTCGGTGATTTCCTGGCCCTGGCGACGGCCTGTTTCTACGCCAGCTACCAGTTGACGATGAAGCGCTACCGGCGTCACCGGACCGCGCCGGTCCTGATGTTCTGGGCGAGCGCGGTGGCGTCGATCTGCCTGCTGCCGCTGGCGTGGCTCCATCCCGATCCGTTCTGGCCGGAGGGTGGCTGGAACGGCTGGTGGCCGCTGATCGGGATCGGGGTGCTTTCCCACGCCTGTGGCCAGGGCCTGATCGCCTATGGACTCGGCGGAGTGCCCGCGAGCCTGGCTTCGGTGGTCCTGCTGGTGCAGCCGGTCACCACCGCCATTCTCGGCGCCGTCATTCTCGGTCAACCGCTGGTGACGTGGCAGGTGCTCGGCGGGGTCGCCGTCGTTGGCGGCCTTTTCCTGGCCATCCGGGGGCAGGTGGCGATTGCTAGACAAGCCCGAGCGGCGACAGCAGACGGTCGGTGAACCACTCGTCGAGGCCGGGCTGTTCGAGGAATCGTGGCAGGAGGTAGAGCGTGACCGTGGCCAGGATCAGGCCGGAGACGAGGCCGGTCATCACGGCGCCGAATCCCATGGCGCCCGACTCCCCGTAATCGCTGGCCACGCGGAAGCTGGTGACCAGGAGGAAAGCGACGAACGCGGCGACGATCACGAATCCGTGAATCGTGGGGGCCAGGGGGGAGTCACCGAGGGAGAGGGAGATCGCGTGGAGGACGAAACCGAGGGCGACGATCACCACCGCCACGTAGAGGACGCAGCGGAGGAAGGAAAAGGCCGCCTTCCCCACCTTCTTCTCGCCGATGACCATGGAGACCCCCATCCAGAACGAGAGAAAAACGCCGAGGAAGGCTCCGGTCACGGGGGCGGCGAGGCCTTCGATCACGTGAAACACGGCCCCGTCGGGAAAGCGATACTGGCTGAGCGCATCCAGGAAGACCGGAGACGCCAGCCACTTCAGCTTGCTGAGGGCGGTGAGATCGCGGGGCGCCACGTGGGCGCGGCGTCCGTCGTGGAGCTGGAGCGTGATGATCCGGCTCTGCATGCTGTAGGCCACCAGGGCGCCCTCGACCTTGTCTCCCGAAGCCAGTCGCCACGTGTGAACGGCGGGAGGGGCCGCGTTCGGATCGGCCGTGGCGGCGAAAGATGAACTCGGGGAGACTCCGAAAAAACCCAACGCCATCGCGATGAGGATCCACCTCCCCGCTGGGCGTTGCTGTTTCCTGTTCATGTCATCGGTTGGAGAACTGGGAAACAGTTTATTATGGAAATTATAAAATAGCCAACTATTTTTCTGGGAGAAGCCCGACGGGAACCATGATTTTCTCCCGGATCACCGGCTCGAGGTCGAAGGTCTGCGTCAGTTGCCGCAGTGCGATCAAGGTCAGCGCGAGAAAGAAAAACGCGCCGAAGACATGGAAGACGAGCAGCTTGAAGCCTTCGAAGGTCGAGGTGTGGTAGATGGCGCTGACGTAGAGGGACAGCAGCACCAGGCAGATGAGCGAACCGCCGATGAGAATGCCGGTGG
The DNA here is from genome assembly GCA_030432615.1 of Verrucomicrobiia bacterium. GTDB lineage: Bacteria > Verrucomicrobiota > Verrucomicrobiia > Verrucomicrobiales > DEV007 > JAEUHH01. The sequence goes on along the minus strand of JAUIGT010000008.1, from coordinate 12,306 downwards.
CCGAGCCGGGACTGCGGGCGGAGAGCACGAGGTAGAATCCCATCAGGAATCCCCCGAGCAGCGCCGAGCCGAACCAGCCGGCGAGGGCGCGGAGCGGGTTGGCCTTTTTCAGGAGAATCAGGGCGCAGATCCAGAAACTGATGAGCAGGAAGAGGATCGGTCCCCCGATGGCGAACACGAGGTAGCGGGTCTGCTCCGGCGCCCATTCCTCGGTGGGAAAGCTGCGCGCGAATACCGGCGAGAGCAGCAGGCGCCAGCGGGAGTCGGCGGAGAGTTCACCCGATGCCACCGACTCCTGGCGCCCCTCTTCGTCCTGGAAAATCGCGACCTTTTCCTCGAACTCGAAGCGGACGAGTTCGCCGGGAATCGCTTCGCCATTTCCCGTCTCCCAACCGCTCTCGGCGGAAGCCGCCGTGGGCGGGACGGCGTGTCCGAGGAGAAAGCCACCGATCGCCAGGATGCGAAGCAGGAAAGTCGGGCGCATGGGATCGGTCGGCGGGTGGATGGGACGACGGCGGTGCGCCTCAGTCGTCGGTCTCGGGTCGCGGATCGCGGTTGAGCAATTCCCGGAGGGCTTCCGCGGTCGGCTTGCCTTCGTAGAGCACGGCGTAGACCTGGTCGATCAGCGGGGTGCGTACCCCTTTCCGGCGAGCCAGTTCGTAGACGCTCTTGGCGTTGGGAACCCCTTCGGCGACCTGTTTCAGGGCGGCGATGGCTTCGTCGAGCGTCTTGCCTTCGCCCAGCAGTCGGCCGACGCGATTATTGCGACTGTGAATGCTGTAGCAGGTGACGATGAGGTCGCCGACCCCGCTGAGACCGCGCAGGGTATCCGGCTTGGCGCCGATGGCTTCCCCCAGTCGGGTCATTTCCGCGAGTCCGCGGGTGACCATGCCGGCCTTGGCGTTGTCCCCGAGGCCCAGCCCATCGACGATGCCGGCGGCAATGGCGAAGACGTTCTTGACCACGCTGCCGATCTCGATGCCGACGATGTCGTCGCTGGTGTAGGTGCGGAACCAGGGCAGGGTGAAGACTTCCTGGATGCGTTCTGCGACCGCCTCGTCCTCGCTCCCGATCACCGCCGCGGTGGCGAGACGGTTGCCGACCTCCTCGGCGTGGGTGGGACCGGAGAGCACGGCGACCGGATTCTCCGGGAGGATCTCGTGAATGAGTTCGTGCATCAGCTCGCCCGTCTCGGGATCGAGGCCCTTGGTGCAGGTGAGCACGATGGCGTCGCCGGCGAGCCCGGCATCGCGGAGCTGACCGAGCACCAGGCGCGCCACCTTCGATGGCACCACCAGCAGCACCAGCGGGCACCGGGCGGCTTCCGTGATGTCGAGGGTGGCGTGGATCGATTCCGGCAGGCTGACCCCGGGCAGGTAGGTTTCGTTGGTGTGGCGGGCGTTGATCTCGTCGGCGACTTCGGCTTCGTTGCCGAAAAGGACGACGTCGAGACCGCGCTCACCGAGGGCGATCGCGAGGGCGGTGCCCCAGCTTCCGGCTCCAAGTACGGCGGCTTTTTCGATCATGTCGGCGGGAAAAACGGGTTCAGGTTGGGAAAAGGGTTTCCGGGCTCACTCGGGATCGCGCGCCGGGGGAGCGGATTGCGATGCGGAGTCGGATTCGGAGGACGAAGAGACTTTTTCTTTCTTCTTCGGCTCGAAACGGTTCTCGGTTCCGTCGCGGAGTCGGCGGATGTTGGAACGGTGGCGCCAGGTCGCCATCACCGCGAGAAAAAGCGTGAAGACCAGCAGGGGAGCGTCGAGCGCGCCGGCCCGGAGTCCCTGGAGGGTCGCGGTGACCGGCAGCGACACCGCCGCGACGATGGACGCCACCGAGACGTAGCGGGTGACGGCGAAGGCGAGGCCCCAGAGGGCGAGGGCGACGGCGAGTGGAATCGGGATCAGGGGCGCGATGGCTCCGGCCGAGGTCGCGATCCCTTTCCCGCCCTTGAAGCCGAGCCAGAAGGTGTAGTTGTGCCCGAGAATGGTGGCGATGCCGGCGAGGATGGGGACGATCGATGATTCTCCCCCGGAAAAAACCTGCGCGATCACCACCGGAGCGAGCCCCTTGAGCACGTCGAGAATCAGGACCGTGATGCCGATCGGTTTTCCCAACACCCGGAGGACGTTGGTGGCGCCGATGTTTCCGCTGCCGTGGTCGCGAATGTCGATGCCTCGCGCCTTGCCGGCGAGGAACCCGAAGGGAGTGGCCCCGATGACGTAGGCGAGGATCACGGTCCACCAACCGGCAAGGATCCCGCTGCCCGTCGCGGCGACCGAGGCATCCGCCTGGGCGAGGGGCAGCGACGCGGGAGTGAGGATGAGAAAAAGCCGGGAGACGGGCATCTGCCGGGATTGTGTGGCAATCCCGTTGACCTGTCCAGTGGGGAAAGGGGGCGAAAAGGAGAGGGAGCGACGGCGTCCGGGGTCAGGGCGCGTAGCTGTGACCGAGCCGAACCACGGACGGTTCCTCGAAGGTGACGTAGAAGCTGATCGCGTAGCTGGAAACCTCGTCGTGCCGCGTGGTGGCGAGCCCTTCGTAGGGATAGATGTTGGCGGCATACTGGGCGCGCAGCGCCGGCATGATGTAACCGCCCTCGAGGGATTCCGCGGCCCGCTCGGCGGAGACGAAGGGATTCTTCTTTTCCGAGGCCTGGTAGATGATCTCGTAGTCGTCGTCGGCCAGGGCCGAGGTCGCGGCGGTGGCAAGGATCGCGGTGGTGGCGAGGGAAAGGAGGGATTTCATGACGGGAGGAGTGGGTGGGAGGTTCGAGTTTCTTCCGGGAACAATGACGACAAGCGGGGAAAATCGTCAAGAGGGATCGGGGACGAAGGCGATGCGGGATTGCGTTCGCCGGGCCTACTCCTCCTCCAAGGGATCGCCCTGCTGTTTCCGCCACTCGGCGAGGCGTTCGCGCAGCTCGGCGAATTTCTTCCGTGCCGTGGGATCTTCCGAATCGGCGAGGTTGTGCAACTCCCAGGGATCCGCGTTCAGGTCGAACAACTGCCAGCGATCGACGCGCGGGTAGCGGACGAGTTTCCAGCCGTCGTCGGTGCGGATCATGCGCTGGGTGTCGGTGTAGTAGCCGTAGATGGTGTCGTGCTGGCGATCGCGCTCGCCGTGGAGCACGGGGGCGAAACTCTCGGCGGTGACGGTTTCCGGTATCTCGATTCCAGCCAGTTCGCAGGTGGTGGGAAACAGCTCGCGCAGGTAGACCTGAGCGTCGGTCTTCACGCCGGCCTCGATCCCGGGACCCGCCACGATGAAGGGCACGTTGATGGTGTGCTCGTACTGGTTCTGCTTGCCGCGCAGGCCGTGGGAACCGCAGCTCATGCCGTGGTCGCTGGAGAAGATGATGACGGTGTCTTCCAACTGTCCCGTCTTCTCCAGCATCGCCAGGATGCGACCGATCTGCGCGTCCATGTCGTCGATGACCGAGTAGTAGACCCGCAGCAGGTCCTTGACCGCGTGCTCGGTGCGCGGCCAGTCCAGGAGCGCCTCGTCGCGCCCGGCGTAGTTGCCGTGATCGAAGGGATGATCGGGCGCGTAGTTTTCCGGCAGGGCCATGTCCTCGACGGTGTACTTGCCCTCGAGTCCCGGTGGGATGAAGAGCGGATCGTGCGGCGCGGTGAAGTTCACGTGCATCATCCACGGCTTCTCCGGCTTCCGCTCGATCAGGGAAATGGCGGCGTCGGCGAACTTCTCGCTGATGTCCGGCGTCACTCCGACGCCCATCTCGGGGTATTTCACCTTGCCGGAATCATCCTGGAAGATCCAGCCGCGGTAGCCGGTGACGGGGAACCCCTTCCAGTCGCGCAGGTCTTTCCACCATTGGCCCCCGCCGCCGGAAAACAGCCCGGCCACGTCGGTGTAGCCGCGTCCGGAGGGCCGCCCGCTGACGTGCCACTTGCCGACGTGCCAGGTCTCGTAGCCGGCGTCGCGAAAGGTGGCCGGCCAGGTCGCGAGGCCGTCCTTGATCCGGGTGCCGCCGTAGCTGGACATTCCGTTTTCCCACCCGTGCATGCCGGTGAGCATCTCGGCGCGGCTGACGACGCAGATGGGGTAGGAACAGGTCGCCCGGGTGAAGGTCATCCCGCGAGCGACGAGGGCATCGAGGTTGGGCGTCTCGATCCGCGGATTTCCCAGCGCCGCGATGGCATCCGGGCGCATGTCGTCGGCGAGGAGGAAAAGAATGTTGGGACGATCGTCAGCCTGGAGGGAGGTGGTGACGGCAAGACAGGTGAAAAGGGTGGCGAGGAAAAGTCGGATCGGCATGGGATCGGGGAATGGATGAAGAAACGAAGGAAAGGAGACAGGGAATCCGGTCCGATTCAAGGTTCGGGCCAGTCGAGGTGGCGGTGGAGGAAGGCGTAGCTTCCCACGCCGTTGATCTTGTGGGGGCCGGGGAACCACTCGATCTCGCAGCGCTCGCCGATGCCGAGCCGTGCCTGGTAGAGGTTGCGCACCTTGGCGAACTCGTAGCCCACGGTTTCGTCGGGCGCGACGCCGTCGAAGTGGCCGCGCTCGACCATGAAGGGGCGCGGACAGATCATGGCCGCCATTTCGGCGTAGTTGAAGGTGCCGCCCAGGTTCCATTCGAAGATCTCGTACTCGCCCTTGTTGGCGTAGCTGTAGCGGAGCGACTTGGGGTCGGTGGCGGCGTTCTTCCAGACCCACTCGTTGAAATCGCCCGAGCAGATCGACAGGCAGTAGCGGTCCACCAGCGGCGGAATCCGCATGGCGGCCTTTCCGCCGTAGCTGAGGCCATAGAAGCCGATGCGATCGGCATCGACGAAGGGGAGTTCCGCCAGCCAGTCGGTGATCTGGAGGTGCTGGGGAACGATGATCGAAAACAGGGTCTTCCCGATCGACTGGGACTTGAATTGCTGGAGCCGGAAGAGATCGAAATACCGGTAGCCGTTCTGCGGGGCGAAAGTGATGAAGCCGCGTTCGGCGAGCCGGGTGGCGAAGGCCTCGTAGGCCTTGAACTTGGCTTCGCCGATCACGTCCTGGGGCGTGCCTTCGAGGCCGTGCTGGCACACGACCACCGGACGCTTCTCGCCGGAGTCGATGTCCAGGTTCTTCGGCAGGGTGAGGATGCCGTAGGCGATGACGCCGTCGAAGACATCGAGGACGACCTCGTAGCTCACCGTTTTCGGGCCTTCCTCGTAGCGCCGGGTGCGGGGATGGGCGGCGAGGCGCTCGAGGTCGAAGGCGCCGATGACCTCGGTGCGGAATTTTTCCCGGTAGGGCTCGATCGATTCCTCGAAGGTCTCGAGGCTGTCGGTTTTCAGGTCCGCGAAGTAGTCCTGCCGATCCTGCCGCGACTGGATGAGGGCGCGCTGGGTGTGGCGCTCGATGGCCGCCATCTGTCGGTCGTGCCGCGCCGCGACATGGTCGTGTCCCTCGGGATCGGAATACACCTTCTTGAAGGCGATCGGGGGGCGGGCCGGGTCGAATCGATCGAGCCCGAGTCCGTCGGCGAAAGCGGCGAGGGTTTCCCCGTTGACCGCGTGATTGGCGGTGACGGCCATCGGTTGCCAGTCGCCGGACACCAGGTCATTGAGGCGTTTCCATTCCAGGGTGACGCCCTGGGGCGAGGGAACGGTGAAGCGACCGGGTTTCCCGGTCTTGGCCGGCCGCTCCTCGATGATCTCGGGTTCGCCGTTTTCCCCGGGACGAAAGACGAAGTCGGGATAGACCCCCGACTCGATCACCAGCGAACGCGGGGCCACCAGGCTGGCGATCTCGGCGTCGCCGAAAGTTTCCAGGAGGCCGAAGATGTTGTGCTCGGCCGGTTCCAGCCAGAGCCGTTCGCGCGGCGCGAAGTAGCCGCTGACCGCGACCGACTGGAGGCGGGGATCGAGCGCGCCGGCGTAGAGCGACAGCAGGCCGCCTTCCCCGAAACCGACAACCCCGACCGGTCGCTTCTTCGTCGCCGTGTTCTCCAGCGCATCGATGCCGGCGAGCACCTGGTGGAGTTCGTAGCCGAGCAGGTGACGGCCGAGTTCGAAGGCGGGTCGATGGAGCCACTCGCGATTCGTCATCCGGAAGGCGTGCTCCTCCCGATTGGTCAGCGAGGGAACCAGCACGCGGCAGCCGGCCTGGGCGAGGAGCAGGGCGAAAGGTGATGTCTCGCTCTCGACATCCGGCGCCAGCCCGGCGAGTTCCTCCGGTGTCTGGTCGGCATCGGGAATCGCGATGACGTCGGCGACGATCGGGTTCTCTTTGCCCTCCGGTTCCAGCAGGAGACCGTCCCCATCCACGCCGTCGATGGCCCGCCAGCGGACGAGGTAGATCGACAATCCCTCGGCGACGGCGAGTTGGGCTTTCTGGACGCTGTAGTATTCGAAGCGGGTGTCCTCGATCCGCGAATCGCGGTCCAGTCCGAGCAGCTTCGCCAGGTGAGTGCGACGCTGGTCGGCGTCGAAGCTACCGGGTTTCCATTTCGCCAACCGGGCTTCGCGGGCGACCGCGATGCGGGCGTCGAGGAAGGCATCGTTGGCCTCGACCAGGCGGTGACTGAGGTCGCCTTCCAGCTCCAGTTTCTCCGTGCCCGGCAGGGGGGCATCGCTTTCGGCCGGCGTCAGCACGGGCCAGGGCGGGACGGCGTTCCCCTTTTCCTGGGCGGAAAGCAAGGCGGGGCCGAGGAGGGAAATCGAGAGGGCGAGCCAGGGGCGTTTCATGCCGGCCATGACAGCAGAAACGGCCGGCGGACGCAAAACCGCAGCCATACGCGACAAGGCCAGTGCCGTCCTGCGCCATGGACAAGACCGATGTCGGGTTGCTACAACCGGGGCATGGTTCGGATTCCGATCGTCTCGCTCCTCGTCGTCCTCGTTTCCCTGTTTGCCTCACGGAATGCGGAGGCCGACGGAAAACCGAACGTCCTGTTCATCGCCATCGACGACCTCAACACCCGGCTGCACTGCTACGGCGTCGAGCACATCGAGTCGCCGCACATCGATGCCCTCGCGGCGCGCGGCGTTCGATTCCACCGGGCCTACTGCCAGTATCCGTCCTGCGGTCCCAGCCGGGCGTCGCTGCTCACGGGACTGCGTCCGGACACCACCCGGGTGCTGCACAACCGTTACCACTTCCGCGACTTCCTGCCCGACGCGGTCACGCTGCCGCAACTCTTCCGGAGGAACGGCTACCACGTGGCGCGGGTCGGGAAGATCTTTCACCAGGCGGTGCCCACCGACATCGGGACCAGCGGACCGGACGACCCCGAGTCGTGGGACGAGGTGGTCAATCCGCGGGGCCGGGACAAGGAGGAAGAGGGTTTGCTCACCAACCATACCCCCTTCCTTCCACTGCCCGACCAGATGGCCTACCTGGCGGCCGGGGGCGAGGATGCCGAGCAGACCGATGGCATGGTCGCGGACGCGGCGATCCGGTTGCTCGAGGAAAATCGCGACCGGCCTTTCTTCGTCGCCGCCGGATTCTATCGCCCGCACATTCCCTACATCGCGCCGAAGTCCTATTTCGATCGTTATGACCTCGAGGAGACGCGCCTGCCGGCGATTCCGCAGGGCTACCGGCAGCGGGTTCCCGAGTCGGCGCTGGCCTCCACCCCGGTATGGCCGAATTTCGGGACCACGGAACGCGAAGCGCGCGAATGCATCCTCGCCTACGAAGCCTGTGTCACCTTCGTCGATGCCCAGGTCGGGCGCCTGCTCGACGCCCTGGATCGACTGGGGTTGCGGGACAACACCCTCGTGGTGCTCTGGGGGGATCACGGGTATCACCTCGGCGAGCACGGGCTGTGGCGAAAGAACAGCCTCTTCGAGGAATCGATGCGGGCGCCGCTGGTGATGGCCGGCGCCGGTGTTTCCTCCGAGGGTGGAGTGTGTCCGAGTCCGGTGGAGTTCGTGGACATCTACCCGACGATCACCGACCTCGCGGGTCTCGAGCCGCCGGAAAATCTCGCCGGAGTCAGCCTGCGTCCGCTACTGGAAAATCCGGAGGCGACCTGGGATCGGCCGGCCTTTTCGCAGGTCCACTTTCGCGACGTGCCCGGTCGGGCGGTGCGCACGAAACGCTGGCGCTACGTGGAGTGGGGGGAAAATGGCGAGAAAGGCGCCGAACTCTACGACCAGGACGAAGATCCGCGGGAGTTGGAAAATCTCGCCGGGTATCCGGCACACGCCGAGATCGAGGAGAAACTCCGGCGGCTGCTCCGGGGCTCCTGATCACTCCGCCGCCTTTGCCGGTGCGGGAAAGGCGCGCTCGAGATACTCCTCCAGCGAACCTTCGCTGAATTCCAGGTCCCAGCCGACCCGCTTGCCGTCGCCGTGGACGAAACCGCGATAGGGCTTGTACCCCCACGGACCTTGGGCGCCGGAGTAGAGAAGATGTCCGGATTTCCCGACCAGGTAGACACGCACCGGCCAGCCGGCCCAGCGGGTGACCGTGGGATCATCGATGCCATCGACGAGGATCTCGAAGGGCAGGCGCAACTGCTCCCGGCAACGCCGGGCGATCGCGCGGCGCTCCTCGTCGGTCCTGGGATCCTTGACGCGTCCGTAGAAATCCGCCCAGCCACCGAGGGGATGGGCCTCGCGGCTGTAGATCATCACGAAATGGACCCGGTCGTGGTAGCGCACGTAGAGATCGATGAGGCCGCCGACCGACTCGCGGAAGACGTCGCAGCCCCAACTGGAAAAGAAGAGAACGACCGGTTTGTCCCGGTGCAGTTCGCTGAGCGCCACTTCACGGTCCTGGGTGATCGAGTGGAGCTTGAAGTCGGGCGCCTTCTCTCCCACCCGGGGAGCGTTGGGCTGGCGCAGTTTCATCAGGTCGTAAGCCATGTCCTTGTCCCGGACCGTGCGGCCGGAATAGCCGTCGTAGTGGACGTCCTTGGAGGCGGATTTCGGCGGGGAAGGCGCGGGCGTGGCCTCCTCCTGCGCCGTGGCGCGCGGAGGAGACCAGGAGGACCCGACCAGCAGGACGGAGAGGAAAAGGAGCCGAAATCGCGTGCGCATCGACCCCCATCCTAGGAATCGAAGATGACGGGAAAATGAGATCGGTGACGGCGGAAAAATTTTCCCGTCTCACTTCCGCATCGTTCGCCAGGGGAAGTGGCGGCCGCTCGCGAATTCCTCGAGCGTCAGTTCGCCGTCGGCGTCCTCGTCTCGCTGCGAGAAATTGGCATCGACCGCGTCCCGGTCCTTCGCCATCGAGCGGGCGAAAAAGCTTCGCGAGAACTCGCGCCGACTGACGACCCCGTTGCGATTGCGATCCAGTTCGCGGAAGGCTTCCGAGGTCTGCTCGTCCACGGGCTGGGCGCCGCCGGGCTGGATGGACCGGGCCCGGGCGAACTCCCGCGGGCTGAGTTCGCCGTTTCCGTTGAAATCGATGCGGCCGAAGGCCCCGGCATCCCGATCCCTGCCCTCGGCGGATTCCGAAAACTCGCCTTGCTCGACGGCCCCGTTGTCATTGGCGTCCAGTTCGGCGAAATCCCGTGCCGACTCGGCGCTCATGAAATGGCAGTCGCGATCCTGGCTTCCCTGCATGAACTCGAAGGGACCGATCACGCGGCTGTGGTTGAGGTCGATGCGGGCGAAGATCTTCGCCGGGTCGGCAGGCGAATCTCCCACCAGCAGGCGCGGAAGTTTCTCCAGGGGGCGAGCGGAAAACTCCTGTTCTTGAAGCAGTCCATCGAGGTCGTCGTCGATCTCCACGTAGTCCCGGGTCGCGTCGTCGTCGATGAGCCGGGCATTGCGATTGTGCTGGGAACCGGCGAATTCGAACAACCCGATGGCTCCGTCACCGTCGGCGTCGATCCGGGAGAAAAGGTGGGTCCGTTCTTCCCGGTCGAGGGCGGAACCGGCGCGGGAGATGATTTCGCTCTCGGAGAACTCCCGGGGACTCAGGTGGCCGTCGCCGTCGCGATCGAGTTTTCGGAACTCGGCGAAGGTGTGGATATCCAGACCCGGGCGCGTGCCTTTGTTCGTTCCGCCTTCGGATTCCAGCAAGGGCGCCTCGTCCTCCGCCAGCGCCGCACCCAGCCCGCCCCAGGTCACCAGGGCGGCGGTCAGTGCGAGTCGGGCTGCATTCATGAGCGCGAGGAGTTTGAGAATCAGCGGAGTATGGACGGGCCAAGCTGATGATAAGATGACGGATTCATCCTATTCGGAAAACGAGGCGAAACACGAGACGCTTTTCCGTATCCAGCTCGGCGTCGAGCTTCGCTCCCAGCTGTTCCGCGCAGAGCCGGGCGATGGAAAGCCCGAGTCCGGCATGGGAGGAATCACTCCGAGCGGCGTCGTGTCGCCAGAGCCGATCGAAAAGCCGGGGCAGATCGTCGGGGTCGAGATGCGGCGCCGGGTTGGAAATCGAGAGCCAGGGAGAAGGTTGGTCACCCTCGGAAATGCCTCCTCCGCCGCCCGCGATGGCGATGACGGCGCCCTCGGGCGCGTAGTCCACGGCGTTGGAAACGAGGTTGGAGAGAATGGTTCGCAACAGGCGCGGCTCCGTCCGGACGGTGAGGTCTTCGGGTAGATCGATCCGGATATCGAGATGCCTTTCGCTGGCGCGTGCCTGGAACAACGCCCGCATTTCCGCGACCGCCTCGGGCAGGGAAACCGGTTCCGTTTCCAGCGACGTCTCGTTCTTCTCCAGGCGGGCCAGCGTCAGCATGTTCTCCAGGGTCTTTTGCAGTTCGCCGGCGATGGTGTGGACGTCCTCGAATTCTTCTCCGGAAACGCGGTCCGGCCAGCGCAGGGCGACTTCGGCGGTCGAGCGCAGGGCGGCGACGGGATTGCGGAGTTCGTGGGCGAGGTCGGCGCTGAAGCGGCGCTCGCGGTGGAAGCTCAGTTCGAGCCGTTCCATCAGGTCGTTGAGCCGCTCCGCGATGGGCACCAGTTCGCGCGGCAGCTCCCGGGCGGGAAAGCGGGCGGCGAGGGAGTCGGCATCGATGCGCGCCGCCTGGTCGCCGAGGTGGCTCAGCGGTTTCAGTCCCGAGCGCAGCGCCCAGGTCGCCAGCGCGGTGAAGAGAACGGTACCGAGCAGGCCGATCAAGGTCAGCCCCATCAGCAGGGTGCGCAGGGTCTCGTCGAGGGGCTCGCGGGTCTTGGCGACCATGAGGTGAAGCGGAGTGCCGGCGAGATCACCCGGGCCGTCGCCGAGAAAGGCGAAGGTGCGCACCGGATCGCCGGTTCCGAGGACCTGGTTCCCGAACTCTCCCTCGTCGGTGAAGGCGGCCGGTGCTTCCAGATGGAATCCACCGAGATTGCTCGACTTCAGCCAGCGGGTGCCGTCTTCTCCCCAGATCTCGAAATAGGCGCCGAGGTCGTCGGAGGCGAAATCCTCCAGCGACAGCGGAACCAGCGAGGCCGCCGCGGGATTTCCGAACGGGAGCGCGCGGGCGATTTCCCGGAGTTCGGCGTCGAGTCGTGATTCGAGGTGCCCCCGCACCGCCAGGTGGATCGTCGTGCCCGCGCCCGCCCAGAGGAGGAGGAATCCGGGCAGCAGCCGGGTCAGCAGTTGACGGCGGAGGCTGGGGCTGGGCATGGGATCAGGAGGCGTCGCGCACCTCCATCACGTAACCCATTCCGCGCCGGGTGTGAATCAACGGTTTGTCGTCCGGATGGGGAGCGATCTGCTTTCGCAGCGCGCAGATGGCCGAATCGATGACGTTGCTCATGGGGGAGACGAGATCGTCGTAGATGTGTTCCTCGATCTCGGTGCGGGAAACGACCTCGCCCTGACGAAGCATCAGGTATTCCAGCAACGCGAACTGCCGCGCTGCCAGGGAGAGGGCGGTGCTTCCGCGCCTGACCGTCTTGCCGGCCCGGTCGAGGACGAGGTCGTCGAGGGCGACGACGGAAGTCGGCTGATCGTAGCGCCGCCGCGAGAGCGACTCGACCCGGGCGAGGAGTTCCTCCAGGGCGAAGGGTTTCACCAGGTAATCGTCGGCTCCGCGCCGGAGTCCATCGACCCGGTCGGCGATCGTGTCCCGGGCGGTCAGGAACAGGACGGGCGTGCGATCGCTGTCCCGGCGGAGCGTTTCCAGGATCTCTAGACCGTCCATGCCGGGCAGCATGATGTCGAGCACGATGACGTCGTAGTCGTGATTCTGCGCCAGCCAGAGTCCCTCGGTTCCCTCGGTGGTGGCATCGACCGCGTAGCCGGAGGCTTTCAGCGCTTTGACGATCGGTTTCTGCAGGTGCTGGGAATCTTCGACGAACAGGACTCGCATGCGCTGTCAGGATAGGGCGAACAACATGATGAGAAGATGAACCCCGGGAAGACAGAACCGGTTGCGCCCGACCTTCCCGCGAATCCGCCAGCGTGCCGGCA
>JAUIGT010000489.1 GCA_030432615.1 Verrucomicrobiia bacterium | reverse complement strand
AAATTCGCTGGCAAGGGCGTGGGAAAGCGGGTGCGCTTTCCTTGGCAAGTCGGGTTCGGGCCACCGTCGGAGAGGAGGCGCGGTCCGGGGGAGGTTTCAGGGTAGCCCGACGGCCAGTTCCTTGCCGGAATCCTCGAACTGGAGACAGATGACCAGTTGCCCCGATGGGTTGAGCACTTGGCCGAGGCCCTTGCCGCCGACACCGGTGCGATCGATTCGCGGCTCGAGGAGGAGGGAGCGAAGTCGCGAAGTTTCCGAGGCGCGAATGTCGTAGAGGTCCCCCTTGCGCAGGGCCAGCCAGGGCAGGCGCAGCGCCTGGCGGGTCGTGGCGTTGCCGAGGGCGGAATTCCCCACGAAAAGGGCCTGGTTGCGCGCCGGGGAACCGGTCAGGCTGGCGATCACGGCGTAGAAGCCGGATTCGGGATCGAATTCGACGCGTTGCAGGACCCGGATGCGAGGGCAGTCGCCAGCGGAGGATGCGATGTCGCCCTCGCGCAAGAGAATCAGCTTCGAATAGGGATCGACGTTGGGAATGGGAATGCCGGGGTCGCGTTGGACGAGCACGAGGGCGCCATCGTTGCGCCCATCGATTCCCGGGCCGCGCAGGAGGACGTGGGCGGCGACCTCGCGATCACGCACCGGCCAGAAACCGAGGATGCGGCCCACGAAAATATTGGGCTCGACTTCGTCGCCGCGACGGAGGAGGGGGGAATCGACGTTTTCCCGCCAGATGCCCTCGTTGTTGCCTCCGTTGATGCCGGGACCGCGAGCGAAGGCGCGCACGAGGCCAAACCCGGTACTGCCGACCGCTTCCCCGGCGATGGAGCGGAACTGCTGACCGGGATCTAGGCCGGGCGCATCGGTGCCCTGGCGGGCGATGGTCGCCGCCTGGGCGCCGAGCATGCTGCCGGAGAAGGCCTCCTGCAGCGCGCGACCGGGACCATCGGGACGAACGTAGCCGCCGTAGGCCATGAAATCGCTCGAATTGACGGCGGCACGGCCGAAAAACTGGGCGTGAAGGAGGCCATCGAGCGCGTTGCCGCCTTCGCGGGCGTCGCTGTCGAGGACATTCCCGTCGGAGCCGACAACGAGGATTCCCGAGTCGTCCCGCGGCGTCACCCGGAGCAGGCCGCTGCCGCGCCGGAGTTGGTAGGGAATGGCGGTCCGGCTCGCCTCGGGATCGCGGGTCTGGAGAATTTCGAGGAAACGCAACGGTTCGGCCTCGTTGAGCGCGGTGACGGGATCCCCGGTCCGGAGCAGGGGCAGCAGTCCGGCTCCGTCGTCGCCGAGCAGCGCCTGGCGATTTCTTCCATTCACCCCCGGGCCAGCCAGCAGGACGGGCAGCAGACTCTGACCGGAATGCTCGGTGACGGGACCCTGTGGGGTGCGAATGACGACGCCCGTTCCGAAGACCGGTGCCGGTGTGCGACTCCGGGTGGCGATTCCGAGCCCGCCACTGGCGTTGGTGGACCAGATTCCCTTGTCGCGTGAGCGGTTCGAACCTGGGCCCATGAGTTGGGCGCAGAAGGTGACCTCGCCGTCGGGATTGATGACCGGACCGAGAAAACGGCGAAAATCGGCGTCGATCGTTCCGGGAGCAAAATCGCGGAATCGCGCGACGGTGGCCAGGGGCGTGGGCGCCGCGAGGGGGCGGACAAAATAGGCGGAACCCGAGCCGGGTCCGAGATCACCATCATCGGGCGCCCCGACGACGGCTTGGTTGCCGCACAGGGCCACGCTTTGTCCGAAATGCTCGAAGCCGGTGCCGTCGATCGCGGTCAGGGTACGGAGTTCGATGCCGGACGCGGCGCCAAACAGGTGAACGGCCCCCGCTTCGGTGCCCCGGTTCGTGTTGCCGGTCGCTCCGATGGCGGCGAGATTGGTGTCGAGGGCGACCGCGCTCCCGAATTGGTCGTTGGCAGCCAGGTCGGCGGGAACGAGTTTGCGAAGCTGGGTGCCGGTGCGACTCCGGAAGAGATAGGCGGCGCCGGCCCCGTTGTCGTCGGGCGCCCCGACGAGGGCGAGACTGGCGCTCAGTGCCACGCTGGCGCCGAAGTGGTCACCAGCTGTTCCGTCACCGGCGCGGATTTTCTGGAGCTGGAAGCCGGTGGCCACGTCGAACAGGTAGGCAGCGCCCCGCCCGGATTCATCCCCGTCGGCCCCGGCGAGGAACAGGGCGCCATTCAGCGAAAGCGAGACACCGAACCGGTCTCCGGCCGCCCCGTCACCCGTCGTGAATCGCGGAGCGTGGGTGCCGGTGGCGAGATCGAAGAGGTAGACAGCTCCCCGGTCGGCATCGGCGCCGGGCGCGCCGACGAGGGCGAACTCGCCGCCGAGCGCGACGCTGCGTCCGAAATCATCGTCAGCGGCGCCGTCATCGGCGATCCAACGCGCCAACTGGCGACCGTTGCGAAGATCGAAGAGAAAAACGGCTCCGTTGCCACCCGCGGCGCCGGGCGCGCCGACGAGGAGGTGGGAATCGCAAACCGCGACCGAGGTTCCGAAAGCGGCATCGGCGGGGGAGTCCTCGGTGGGAACGAGGGTGCGGCGATACCGTCCGGAGCGGGTATCGAACACCTGGACGGCTCCCGCGTCGCTGCCCGCGTCATCGTGGCCGGGCTCACCGACGACCAGGAAACTTTCCGAGATCGCCACCGATTGGCCGAAGCCGTTCTGCTCCGGATCGCTGGCGGAGCGACCGTAGAGCTTGGTGGTCACCGCGTCTCGCGCTCCCGCGAAATCGGTCGTGTTGAGGACGCCGAGTAGAAGCAGCGGGAAGAGAAACGAGGTCTGGCGGGTCATGACGGATCGTGGGGACGACCCGAGACTGACCGACAGGAAACGGCTTTTTCAAGCCTCCCTTCAGAAATCACGGCTGAGCTTCACCGAACCGTAATGCACCGTCGCCTGGTTGCGAAACAGGTGCCCCTCGTAGTCGAGGAGCAGGTCGAAATCGTGATAGAGCTGAAACCTCAGTCCCAGCCCGATGGCGACCCAGTCGGTTCCCGGGTGGGCCTGGGGGGAACTGGAACTGTAGCCGCCGATTCGCTCGGCTCCGACGCCCGGGGTGACGAGGACGAAAGGAGAGGTGGCGAGGGTGGCGCCGATGCGATCGTTGGCCGGCAGGTGTTCCTTTTCCCAGGCGAGGCGGCCCTGGATTTCCAGTTCCCCGAAGCGCCGGGTGTCACGCCGGGCGGTGACCTGCCATCCGAGCCGGGTGATGAGGGAATCGAAGTCCTGTTCGTCGTAGATCAGGTTGGCGCGCGGACTCCCGGTTTCCCGGTAGGCCTCGGTTTCGCCGGTCGTGTATTCGACGGCAAAGACGGGACCGGTGACGAGATTCTCGGCCAGGGGCACATTGTGGCCGGCATTGAGGAAAAGGTGGTGTACGTAGCTGTCCGGCTCGGCGCGGCCTGCGTCCCCGACCAGGGTACGGCGGCGGAGTTCACTCCGATAGTCGCCGTAGCTGTAGAGGAGATCGACCCAGCTGCGGCCTAGAAAAGCGGTGCCGTAGACGGAGTAGAGGTTTCCGTTCAAGTCGGCACTGCCGAAGCCCTGGTCGGCTTCGGCGTCGGTCCAGAGATGCGAGTAGGCGACTCCGACCGCCGACCAGTCGTTGGGACGGAACTCGGCCCCGAGCGATCCCGCCCAGGTCTGGGATTCGTAGCCGCGAAAGACTTCCGTGAGCAGGTCCTGCTCTCCGGAACGGAAATCGGCCGAGGAAAAGAATTCCCAGCGTTTCACCTCGTCCGGTTCACCCAGTTCGATGACTTCCTTGTCGGCGGAGGCGTCGGTTGCCCCGGCCGGGGCGGCGGTCACGATGGTGGTCGCGGATCCCCCGATCGGGAGGGCGGCCCCGACCATGGCGAAGGGATGCGATACCTGGAGCGTGTCCACGATGGCCTGCTCACTCGGCTCCCGCAGCCCGAGTGCTACCTGGTAGGAGATGTTCTGGCGCGAGGCGAAATGGAGGAAGTTCAGGACCGGCGACCGGTCGGCCTGCTCGATGGAGGATTCCACCTGCGGCACCCGGCCACGAGCACGGAAGAGGCGTTCGTTGAGATCGCGAAGCGCGGTGCGGGAAACGCCTCGAAGCAATTGCTGATGCATGGCCGGCATCAGGAGGCCCGAGCTGTTGGCCGATTGGATCGCGAGCTTGTCGATCAGCAGGTAGGGTTCCGGGTCGTCGGGAATTCGCCGCAAAGGGGAGGGGGGCGCCGTGCTGAAGCGAAGGTTGTCGAGGAAGAAGAGAGGCTCGGCGCTTCCGGCGGACTCGTTGAAATCGATCACCGCCGCTTTCACCAGAGGACCCCCTGGATAAATGAACTGCCCCTCGATGAACAGGCCCGGGCCATTGGAGATGAGGGAAAGCGGAAGCGTTCCCAGCGGGGCGAATCCGATTCCGAAAAGATCGACGGTAAGACCCGGGGTCGCGGCGAAGGCGACACTGTCGAGAGCTGCAGAAAACGAAAGCGTCGGGGTGGGATTCCGGAAAACCATGCTGAGAATGCCTTCGGCTTCTCCTTCCAGAACGGATCCATCCAGATAGAACAGACCCGGAGGTCCGGGCACATTGAAGTCGGCTGCGGTCGAATCGAGGCCGCTGACTTTGAAGTCGAAGGTCACACCTTTGACCGTCAGGCCGTCCACCGGAGTGGTGGGAACCTCGTCGAAGGTAATTTCGTAGCTCTGGGCCCGCAGGAGTGAGGCGGAGAGCAGGAGGATGAGCCAAACCAACGTGGATCGTCGGACTAGGGTGCGGGTTCCTGGGTGCCCGAGACTAGAGAGGCGACCGGAGGGAGGTTTGGAGTGGTGGTCAAACTTCCGGTT
>JAUIGT010000488.1 GCA_030432615.1 Verrucomicrobiia bacterium | reverse complement strand
ATCGATCTCGATCGACTCACCCGCCTTGACGAGGACGTCGGAGGGAACCGGCAGCAGGCTGGAGGGCTCGCCCGGCTCGGGCATCTTGTCCTCGGGAGCCTCGTCCCAGGTGATTCCGGAATTCTCGATCTCGAAGGCGTAGAGCTTCTGGGTCGAATGCACGTAGACCCGACCGTTGCAGATGGCCGGCGAACCGGTGCAGTTGCCGTCCAGTTTCAGCTCGTGAAGCACCTTGGGCTCGGCGCCGGTGACATCGATGACGTAGAGCTTGCCGGGGAAGGTCGGCACGTAGAGCTTGCCATCGGCATAGGCCGGCGAGGCGTGCAGTTGCGAGTTGGCCACTTTCAGTTCCCACTGGATCTCACCGCCCTCGGCATCAACGCAGAAAAGCGTCCCCGCCTTGTTCAGCTGGTAGATCTTTCCATCGTGAAGGACCGGAGAACTGGTGAACATCTCGATCGGCTGGCGCCAGATCTCCACGCTGGCAGGAAGACGCGGCGCACCGCCGGCCTCGTCATTGGCACCACCGGTGTTGTCGTAGTCCTCGGGGAGTTGCAGGGCGAAAAGGCGACCGGTCTCCGTGGAGTCCAGGTTCTCCTTCCCGTGCACACCGAGCAGGCGGTCACCCATGATGATGGGAGAGCTGTTGATGCCTCCCTTGGACATCTGGAAGCGCCAGATCGGGGTGCCGTCATGGAGATTGATGCAGACGATGTTGCCGCAGCCGGTGCCGGCGTAGAAAACGCGCTTTCCGTCGCGAGTCTCGACGAAGGGCGTGCTGAAGGAGCTGTCCTTCAGGAACGGCGGACCCACACCGGGAGTCGAGGACCAGAGCAACTCACCCGAGTCCTTGTCGAATCCGAAGAAACGGTCGCGAGCCGGACCGTCCGCACCCCAGTAGCTGGTCACGCCGCGGATGATGACGATGTCCCCATCGACCACCGGTGCCCCCGCGCGTCCGTTCGGAAACGTGAGACGGCCAAAGCGCTCCACCATGGAATGGCGCCAGAGGATCTCGCCGTCGGGGTTGTAGCAGGTGACCAGCCCGTAGGTGGTCGCCGTGAAAATGTTGCCCGTCTTCGGATCGACCGCCGGCGCACCGATGGTGTAGCGGCTGTAGACGGTGTCCGACATGAACTCCTGCGTTTCCTGCTCCCAGATGACCTCGCCGGTCTTCTCGTCGCGGGCCTGGAGCACCTCCATCAACTCGGAACCCTTGCCGCGGAAACCCCACGAGTAGATTCGACCGTTGAAGATCACCGGCGTTCCCCCGCCGGAAATCGCGTCGGACCAGACCGGCTCGGGGTTGAACTCGTAGCCCTCGTAGTGTTCGAGGCTGACACCGGTCTGGAGCGGTCCGCGCCAGGAGGTCCAGTTGCCTTGGTGGGCGTCGCCATCCTGCGCTTTCAGCAGTCCGGTCGGGGTGAGTGTTGCGGCCGCGAGGGCCGCGAAGAAGAGACGTTTCATGGGGAGCTTTGGTTTGGGCGTAACGAAGACGCAGGGCAGCTGAAGAGCCCGAATCGCCAACCGCACGCTAGAATTGTCAGAAAACCACTGCAACGGGATTTTTGCGCCTTTTTGCTGATATTAGAATTTTTAATCAAGAATCCCGCATTAGCTTCACTTCAGGCGGGAAAGACTCCTGCTGGAATTCCCCGCATTAATCCTGCTTATCGGGTTTCGCGGGTTTTTCCTTCACCGTCAGCCAGATCACCTCGATTTCATCGAGCAGATACGGTCCCCGGGCGTTGGAATCCTGGTAGCTGAAGCGCGCCATGGCTTCCCGTACTTCTCCTTCGCCCGTCTCGCGAACCCGGATCCGGATCGGCCCGGAAAACCCCTTCGCTTCGGCCCCGACCTTCCCCTTGATTTCCCCATCCTTGGCCTTCTCATCGAGAGTCACAGGATCCAGGGAAATCCCGGCGGGCAATCCCAGCACCCCGGCCTCCAGGCCCTTCGCATGCCCACCTGCGCGGGCCACGGTGAGCTTGATCGTCAACTCGTTTCCAGCCTCCACCACGTAAGCCGCCTTGTCGGTCGCCACGGAGAATTCGGGCACCGTCTCTTTCACCTCCAACCGATAACGCATTTCCTCCCCCGCCCTGCCGAAGCGATCCTCGACCCGCGCTGCGTAGCCCCCATCGGCGGGAACCTTGAAATCGTAGATCGCATCCCGATCCGTCCGGGTATCATCGACTTCGCGAATGAGGCTACCGTCCTCTTTCTCCACGATCAGTACCGGATCGGTTGGAAATCCGTGATCCACCGCCGTCACCAAAACCGTCAGGGCCTGACCTTTCGCGGCCGAAAAGACCGTACGATCCCCTTCCCCGTCTCGGATCGTCCCGAAGCCATCGATCGGCGCCGCGACCGCCTCCTTGCCTTCCTTCTCCACGGGAAGCGTGTCGCCTCGCGGCACCACACCCTCGGCGTCGGAGGGCAACTCCGCCGGATCCAGCGCCAGCCCCAGTCGATAGGCCGCGCCGGCGGCACCATGAAAGGACACGTTGGCATTCGGCGGACTCGCGATCGCCATGACCGCCACCACATAGTCGCCGTCCTTCTCGACCTGGTGGGAGAGCCGTGGATCGAGGTTGCGCGGGTTGTCGTTGCCCAGCGCGATGCGGACACCGTCGGGATCGTAGAAATGCAGGAAGGGATCGATTCCCGATCGCAGGCTGTAGCCATCGAGCCGGGCATGAAGCGTCTCGCCGGCTTTCAGCGACACCTTCCAGGCATCGACGTCCTGCGATTTCTCCAGCCGTCCGTTGATGGTCAACGGCAGGTCCCCCACCACCGTCGCCTCTCCCGGGCCATCGTTGGCCGTGCCCGGGTCCTCGGTCATCTCCCTGACCTTCCCGATCACGAAGATTCGGGGCTCCGACACGCCCTCCGCATTGAACAGCCGCACCCAGCACGGACCGGGCTCGGCTTCCGCCATCACTCCCACCGTGAATTTCCCCTTCTCTTCCTGCGGCGTGAAGGTCACTCCGGGCTTGGAACACCAAGCCTCGACCGGCCAGGGATCGACCTTTCCCGCCACGGTGACGGCGACCTCACCTTCCCCCACGCGGGCTCCGGACGGAATCAACGCGTCCAGGGTCGGCGGCGCCGCGTTCACCGCGGCCAGCGCCAAACCCCAGGCAGCGATGGTCGAGACCGCCCTCAAGCGAAGAGTTCCTTGATCAGGCGTCCCTTGTCCACCAACTGGATCGGTCGCCCGACCTGGTCGTGCAGCGTGGTGGCCGGATCGATGCCCATCTTGGTGTAGAGCGAGGCCGCGAAATCCTCGGGCGCGTAGACATTCTCGCTGGCGTAGTAGCCCTTCACATCGGTGGCGCCGACGACCTGGCCACCGGGAATGCCGGCACCGGCCATCAGCACGCTCATGGCGAAAGACCAGTGGTCGCGGCCCGCGTCCTTGTTGATCTTCGGCGTCCGGCCGAACTCGCCCAGCAGGAGCACCATGGTGTTGTCGAGGGTGCCGCGCTCGTGCAGGTCCTGGAGCAACGCGGACACTCCCGTGTCCACCCGCTCGGCCTTGCCTTTCTTGAAATTCTCGAACAGGCCCCGGTGATCGTCCCAGCCGCCATAGTAGACGGTCACGAAAGGCACCCCCACCTCGGTGAGGCGCCGAGCCATCAGCAATCGCTGGCCGAAATCGTTGCGTCCGTAGGATTCGCGGACCTTTTCCGACTCGCGCTCGATATCGAACGCCGCCTGCGCCTCCGCCGAGCCGATGAGGTCGTAGCCTTGGGCGTAGTGCTGGTCGAAGGCCACCGCCGGATCGTCCGCCGCCTTGTCGGTCATCCGCTTCAGGTTGTCGAGCGAGGCGCGCAGGGCCGCCCGTCCCTTGGCCCGCCCTTCGGCGATGTCCTTGGGCAGGGATACGTCGCGAACGCGGAATCCCTCGCGATTGGGGTCGTCCCCGATGATGAAGGGCGCGTGCTTGGCACCGAGGAAATTCGGTCCTCCCGACCGCGACATCCGCGGGGTGCTGACGTAGGCCGGCAAGCCGTGGTCGGCTCCGCGGAACTGGCTCACCACCGAGCCGTAGCTGGGGTGAAAGGTCACGAACGCCCCGCAGCCCACGGGAACCGGCGTCGGCCGCCCCGTCATCAGGTAGTGATTCCCCGCGCCGTGATTGTTCTGCCGGTGGGCGATGGAGCGCACCACCGTGAACCGATCGAAGGTCTGCGCCAGCTTCGGCATCATCTCGGAGAAATGCACCCCGGGCACCGTGGTCGGGATCGACTTGAACTCTCCGCGGATCTCCGCCGGCGCGTCCGGCTTCGGGTCGAAGGTCTCGTAGTGCGAAGGGCCGCCGTCCAGCCAGATCAGGATACAGCGGACGTCACTCCGCGAGGCGGTGCCGGAAGCGGCCCGCGCCTTGAGTGCAAGCAGCTCGCTCAAGCCCAGGCCACCGAGGGCTCCCAGACCGACCTGGAGGAAGTCGCGACGCCCCACGCCTTCGCAGTTTCGGGGCAGTAGACGGGAAGAAGACGAAGTCATTGGGTCAGAGTGCGTTAGCCAACGATTCCCTCCGACTCCCCTTTCACAATTGGCGTCTTTGCGGGGAACGCGGACGCGTTCGCGTCCGATTGGTGGAAAAGCTTGCCAAGCATGACCAGATTGCTCTCCAATCCCCAACCATGAAGCTATCCCAAGTTCCCCTGCTTCTTTTCGCCCTGGGTGTTTCCCTGGGCGCAGTTTCCTGCTGTTGTGTTTCGCCGGGAAATTGCGATCAGATTCCCGACTGCACGGGTTCGACCCGCTACCAGGGCTGCCTGGACTGCGACTATTCGGTTACGCGTCACCTGCCGGCGCTCGAA
>JAUIGT010000487.1 GCA_030432615.1 Verrucomicrobiia bacterium | reverse complement strand
TGCCATGACGATGCCGGGCCTGGCGCCACGACTCGGGGTTTTCCGTCTCGGCCCGGGTCAGGTCGGCGAAATGCTCCCCGATGCCGCGCGTTTCCTCCCTGGCTTCCTCGAAGAGGGCGGTGGCTCGGTCGATTGCCTCGCGGGCTCCGATCGGACGCAGGCCGATGTGCGCTTCGCCGGCTTCGGCGTGGCTCCGCTCTCCCTGCGACCGGGATTCGTTCGCCGCTTCGAGCGCCTCGTCGATCGAACGATCGGAGAGAATCGCCAGGCCCTCGACATCCCCGGGAAACGGATAGCGGCTGGCGAAGCGGAGCACGGCGGAATCGTAGCCGCCCCGAATCGTTTCGACCTGCTCCGTCGCTTTCTCGATGGCTTCCGTCGTGGATTCGGACAGCCGGGCGAGGTCGGCATCGAGCTCATCGAATGTCTCGAAGAGGGAGCGGCTTCGGGCGAGAATGGTTTCCACCGTGTCCAGGCCGGCGTCGACCTCGTCGAGAGAGTTCCGCGCGAACTCGGTCTCGCCGCGGTCCAGCGCCGTGAAGGCGGCCGCGAGATCGCGCCTCGCTTCCTCCAGGAAATCCGCGGGACGCAGGTCCTCTTCCTCGAAAAGACGAGCCGGTTCGCAAGCGAGCAGCGCGGCGAGGGAACGCCGCTCCGAAGCGACCGACGCCTCGACCCGGTCGATCGCGGGAGCGGACTCCTCGTCGGCCCTGGCCGCCAGCGCGATGGCCTGTTCCACCCGGAGACCGGTCGATGCCAGTTCGGCCTCGAAGGATTCCATCGCCTCCGTGTCGGATCCCGCGACGACGGATTCGATGGCACGCTCGGCGGACTCCGCGCAGGTCGCGAAGGCCTCGGCGATCCAGGCGGTGCGCCGCTCCCGCTTCCGCAGTTCTTCGAGGGCCTTTTCGACGGCGGGTTTGTCACCGGAACGCCATCGTTCGATTCGACCGGTGAGGTGATTCCCTGCGGCCACCATCTCCAGGGCGCGCGCGGCCGGACCCTCGTGAGCGGAAACGAGGTCGGTCCGGCCGAGCGCGGCGGCCTCGTCGAGGATCCGCTCCGCTTCCGCCGCGAGACGAGTCTCGAGCGATTGCAGCGGGAAATGGCCGTCGATTTCCGCCTCCCGAAGAAGGGTCGAGGAACGGCTCCGGAGCTGCAGGAGTCCGGCCCGGGCCGCTTCCAGCGAGACGGGGAGGCCGTCGATCCCCTTCGCGAGCCGGCCGAGTTTTTCCGTGGCTTCGGCCTGTTTCTGATCATAAGCCGCGACCAGGTCGGTGAAGGTCATCCGGAAGGGCTCGTAGTCGCTTTCCTCTCCGAGCAGGGCCTCCTTTCCTCCACGGTCCGGCCGGAGAATCGATTCCAAGCCCGCCTCGCGATCGAAGCCAATGGCGTCGGATTCGAGGATGCGGAGCCCCTTCCGGTAGCGTCGGCTGGAAAAGGCGTTGATCAGCTTCCCGAGCGGACCTGTCGGCTCGATCGCGGTCGAGGCCAGGTTCATCACCGTGTCGGCGCCCGAGGACATGAGGAAGAGTTCGTCTACCAGGCGAATGACCTGTCGGCTCAGGTCGAGGGTCGTTCCCGCATAGCCCCGTTCCTTCAGGCCGGAACTGGTTCCCGTCACCAGGGCGGCGCGATCCATCAACTCGAAGAGAACGTCGAAGCGGCCCGTCAGCGAGTCCCGCCAGTCGGCCAGCGCTTTTTCCGCCGCGTCCCGGGCCGGTCGTCGCAGGCGGGTGGCGATCACCAGCGCCGCGATGAGCAGGGCGATGGCCAGTCCGAGTCCCACCAGGAAGAGTTGGCGGTGGAGTTCCCGGCGCTTCCGTTCGGCCTCGACGGCGCGCTTCCAGGCCGCGACGGCCCGTTCCGATTCGTCGAGCGCAGTGTGGCCGGCGGCCAGTTGCGCCAGGAAGAGACTGTCCGCCTCGGCCAGGTTTTTCCGCGCCGATTCCAGGGCTTCGCGAGCCCGGAGTCGCAGTCCCTCGGCAGCGGGCACCTCGGGAACTGGGGGATGACCGGCGAGCCGTTGCTCGAGTTGGGAAAGCTCTTCGGGACCTTCCGCCAGGGAGGCGAATCGTTCGCGGAACTCGGCCAGAGCCTCCTCGACCCGGCGGAGGATCGAATCGGGCTCCTCGACCTCGGCGGCCTCGTTCAGGGAGCGGGCGGTCTCCAGTTCCGCTCTCCACGCCGCCAGGTTGGGACGCACGAGGTCGCCGGTCGCTGACGGATGTTGATCGCGATAGGCGGAGACGGTTTTCTCCACCGCCTCGATCTCGGATCCGAGAGTTCGGATCGATTCGCGATTCTCGGCCAAGGCTTGTTGTTTCCGGATCTCTGCGCGCCGGGCCGCCGCTTTCTCGGCCTCGATCTTGCGGGTCAGCTGCTCCTCGATGCTGGTGATGGTGGCTGTGACCGCGTCTAGGATGCGTCCGCCGCCTCGCATCGCGCGGATCGCGGGCTGGTCCAGCTTTCCGATCCAGCGTGCTTCCCCGAGGTTGCGCCGATCGAAGGCCTCGGAACCGTAGTAGGTGAACTTGCGTTCTTGGAGGTAGAGAATGAAGAAGGCGCCGTTGGCTTCGCCGGTGCGCTCATCGACCAGGTCCCCGAACGTGGTCGTGTTGGCGAGGGATTTGCCGAGGGCATGATCGACGGCGTCCATCCCGGTGTAGTTCCTCCCGTCGGCGTCGCGGAAACTCTCCCCTCGCGCATTCTCCGTCAGTACAACCGTCCAGTTCGGTGCCTGGGCGTCGAGCCAGGCCTCGAGGTCGGCGAGTTTCCACGCGGGCAGGCCGATGTCCCCCTTCACGTAGAGGTGCTGGTCCGGAGTCCACTTGGAGACCACCTCGACGGCCCTGGTCACGGAGACGGGATTCGCTGCCGCGGTCTCCGTTGGCTCCATTGGTCCCTGTCCGACGGCGAGCGTGACCGGAAGACCGAAGATGGCGGCGACTTTGAGAAGGGAACGATGCGAGATGCGATTCACGAAACAGGGGGATCGGAATTGATTCCGGGTTCACTCCGGGAACAGGGGCGAACCCGTCGTCAGGACAGCATTCCCGGGAACCCTTGGCGAGAAGAAAGGAGGGACCGGTCGTGCGAATCAAGTCGACAAGTGCCGTTGCGCACCCGGGGCGTTTGGGAGAAGATCCGGCGAAACCTTTCCCGGTCCTCGTGGTTTCCGTGATTCGTTCCTCCTCCATTTTCCCCTTCCATGAAATTCCCTCGTTTCCCTTTCGTCCTGTTCGTTCTCCTCGCAGGCATTGCCAGCCTCGAGGCGGCGCCGAAGAACGTTCTCTTCATCGCCGTCGACGATCTCCGTCCGGACCTCGGTTGCTACGGGGTGGAGTATGCGAAGACACCGAACATCGATCGCCTCGCATCCAAGGGGATCGTCTTCGAACACGCCTACTGCCAGCAGGCGGTCTGCAGTCCCTCACGCTCTTCGATCCTCACCGGTCTGCGGCCGGACGCCACCAAGGTCTGGGACCTCGATACCCATTTCCGGGCGGCTCTCCCGGACTGCGTCACCCTGCCGCAGCACTTCCGCGAGAACGGCTACCGGACCATCGGACTGGGAAAGATCGAGCACCACGGCTTCGAGGACGGGGCCTCCTGGAGCGAGCCGCGCTGGTTCGCGAGCGGCTACCTGGTGACGGCCGATCCCGCGGACTGGACGCAGCAGACGGTGGAGCGGTTCCCCGGCGTGGCCAACGAATTCGCGAATCCGCTTCCCCCGGAGCAGGGCAAGAAAAACTCCAAGGGCAGGATCAAGGTCGGTCCCGCCTTCGAAGTCAGCCCGAAAGTCGATGACGAGCTTCCCGACGGAGCCACCGCGGCGGAGGCGGTGAAGCGCCTGGGCGAGTTGAAGGGCGGGGACGAACCCTTCTTCCTCGCGGTCGGCTTCGTGAAGCCGCACCTGCCCTTCGTGGCGCCGAAGAAATACTGGGACCTCCACGACCCCGCCGCCATCCCGCTCCCGGCCATCGACCACCTGCCCGAGGGAACCGCGGACTTCGTCGGGCACACCAACGGCGAGCTGCACTCCTATCCCGGGGTGCCGGAGGGCAACCCCATTCCCGAGGACTTCGCCCGGACCCTGCGCCACGGCTACCACGCCTGCATCAGCTACATCGATGCCCAGGTCGGGCGCCTGCTCGACGCCCTGGAGGCGGAGGGACTCGCCGACGACACCGTCGTCATCCTGTGGGGCGATCACGGATGGCAGCTCGGCGATCACGGGCTCTGGCACAAGCACACCAACTTCGAGCTGGCCGCGCGGTCGCCGCTCATCATCAGCGCGCCCGGCTTCGACTCCGGCGGCGGGACCTGTGCCGCCCCGGTCGAGTTCGTCGACGTCTACCCGACCCTCGCGGACCTCTGCGGTTTGGAAATCCCCGAGGGCCTGGCCGGCTCCAGCCTGCGGCCCTACCTCGAGGACCCTTCCGCGCCGATGCAGAAACCGGCGCTCAGCCAGTATCCGCGGTTCTCGAAGGATCACGGGGGACCGCTGATGGGCTACAGCGTGCGCGACGAGCGCTGGCGGGCCACCTTCTGGCGGAAGCGGAACGGCGAGGAGATCGGGTATGTCGAACTCTACGACGAGGTCGAGGATCCGGCCGAGACCGTGAACCTGGCCGGGAATCCCGAGCACGAGGCCTTGCTGGCCCGGCTCGTGAAGTTCCTGCCAGCGGTCGGTTCCGACGCCCCGGGACCGAAGTCGCGCAAGCCGGTGCGAAAGACGGTCGGGGGCAGCAAGCGCTACGACCCGAACGAGCCGCGCGACCAGCGCTACGACCGGCTCTATCCCGGAAAGCCGAAGCTGACCGAGGCGGACTACCTC
>JAUIGT010000486.1 GCA_030432615.1 Verrucomicrobiia bacterium | reverse complement strand
CGGCCTCGCCATCATGCTTCACATGGTCCTCCCGCGGGCCGTGGCCGAGCCGGAGAACCAGCGCTACATCCGGGAGCATTGCCGGCGCTTTCCCAATGCCAAGCTCATCCTCGCACACGCCGCGCGGGGATTCTGCGGACGCCACACCGTGGAGGGCGTCGCCTCCCTGCGCGGACTCGACAATATCTTCTTCGACACCTCGGCGGTGTGCGAGGCCTCGGCCTTCGAGGCGATCCTCGAGGTTTTCGGCCCGACGCGGCTGTGGTTCGGGGCCGACTTCTGCGTAACCGAGATGCGCAGCCGCTGCGTCAATCTCGCCGACGGCTTCCTCTGGCTCGACGAGATCCGCGCCGATTTTTCGAAGTCGCGTTTCGCCCGTCCCACCCTGCTGGGACTCGAGTCGCTCCTCGCCCTGAAAGAGGCGTGCCTCAACCGGCACCTCGACGCGACCGACGTGGAGGAAATCTTCTGCCTCGGCGCGCGGCGGGAACTGGGCATTCCCCTGCCTCGCGCGGTGCCCGATGTCCAGGCCGCCTACGCCGAGGCGAAAGAGCTCATCCCGGGTGGCACCCAACTCCTCAGCAAGCGGCCCGAGATGTTCGCGCCGGACCAATGGCCGGCCTACTACCGCGAGGCGCGCGGTTGCGAGGTGATCGACCTGGAGGGGCGCCGCTTCCTCGACATGAGCCTCGGTGGCATCCTGTCCACCATCCTGGGATACGCCGATCCCGACGTGAACGCCGCGGTGATGAGGCGGGTCGGTCTCGGCGCCATGAGCACGCTCCAGACCCATGACGAGGTCGAGCTGGCGAAGCTCCTTCTCGAGATTCATCCCTGGGCCGAGCAGGCACGATTCACCCGCGCCGGCGGCGAGAGCATGGCGGTGGCGGTGCGCATCGCCCGCGCCCGGACCGGCCGGGACAAGGTCGCGCTCTGCGGCTACCACGGCTGGCACGACTGGTACCTCGCCGCCAACCTGGGCGGGGAAAGTCTCGGCGCCCACCTGTTGCCGGGACTCGATCCCGCAGGCGTCCCTGCGGGCCTGGCGGGAAACACCCTGACCTTTCACTACAACCGTCTCGACGAACTGGACGTCCTGCTCGCCGCTCACGGCGACGAACTGGCCGCCATCGTCATGGAACCGACCCGTCACGTCGATCCCGAACCCGGCTTTCTCGAGGGAGTGCGCGAGCGCTGCGACCGGATCGGGGCACGTCTGATCTTCGACGAGATCTCCATCGGCTGGCGTCTCTGCCTCGGCGGCGCTCACTTGAAATTCGGCGTCGAGCCCGATCTCGCCGTGTTCGCCAAGGCGCTGGGCAACGGCTTTCCCATAGGCGCCATTCTCGGGACGCGCGATACCATGGAGGCGGCGCAATCCTCCTTCATCTCCAGCACCTTCTGGACCGAGGGTGTCGGACCGGCGGCGGCGCTGGCTTGCGTGCGAAAGATGCGGGCCATCGACGTGCCCGGTCACCTGGCAGGGATCGGATCGCGGGTGGTCGAAGGTTGGCGCCATCTCGGCGAGAAGCACGGGCTTCCGGTGAAGACACCGGGCCGGTCCGAGATGGCGTTGCTCGCCTTCGATCACCCGGAATCGGCGGCGCTGACCACGCTGATGACGGCGCGGATGCTGGATCGTGGTTTCCTCGCCGGGGGCGGATTCAATGCCATGCTCGCCCACGAGCCACACCACGTGGACGCCTACCTCGCCGCGCTCGACGAGGTCTTTGGCGAATTGGCCAAGGCGATCGAGGTGGGCGACATCGCCGCCCGGATCGGCGGACCCGTGAAGCACACCGGGTTCGCGCGGCTGACCTGAGCGGCTCGGACGGGGTGACCGTTCCGTTGCCAAGCCACGGCATCCGCGCCAAGGTGGTCGGGCCTTTTTCTCGTGAGCGATCCGATCACCAGCGACGACATCCAGCCCTTCCTTGCCGCCGGCGACTGGCGCCCGCGATTCGGGGAAAGCGCGCTGTCGCAAGGCGCCCAACTGGCTCGGTCCCGGCAGGTGAACGAGGTGCGCGCGGAGACGCTCGACACCGGCGACGCGGAGATCACGGGCACGGTGACCGAGAAGGACGGAACGTTCCGAGAGCCGGTGATCGTCCTCTGGAGGGAAGGCGCCTCACTCGCGGTCGAGGGAGATTGCGATTGCCCGGTCGGGACCAATTGCGAGCACACGGTGGCCGTCCTGGAATACCTCCTCAAGGGGCAGGGCGCCCGACTGGAACGAGCCTTTGGCGGTGCGCCGGAGGCGGACGCGATGACCACGGGAAAGACTTTGGAAGCAGCCGCCGAACTCGAGCCGGAGCCCGCTCCTCCGGAGAAAGTTCCGCCGGCAAAAGGCGCGCCCCGATTCCTCTTTCGCCTCGAGCGTCGCCCGGAGGAAAACGAACGCCTCGCCTGGCTGCCGGAGCGCTACGGGCAGGCCTTCGCGATCTACGAGGGGAAGCACCGTGTGCCCCTGTCGCCGGCCGGACACCTGCCGCCCATCGTCACCCCGGAGAAGAAGATTCCCCGTGACCGGGCCGCGGAGACCGAGGCGCTCAATCTGCTCTACGCGCTGAATTTTCTCCCCGGCGCCGAGGAACCACCGACCTCGCTGCGAAAACTCGATCGGCCCGAGATCGAGGCCGGCGGCACGCTGTGGGCAGTCGATACGCGCGAGTGGCCGCACCCGGAATTCTTCTGGCAGCGCTTTCGCCACGAGGGCGTCGCCGCCCTGGAACGCCGCGGGTGGGAGGTCCGCTTCGCGCCGGATTTCGGATGCAAACCGCTGGTCTTCAGGACGGCGGGCTGGCGGGCGGAGATCGTCGAGGAAGGGCGCGGCTGGTTCCATCTCTCGGCCGGCTTCGAGATCGAGGGCGAACCGTTCGAACTGCAACCCATCCTCGCGGCGCTGGTGTCGAACCGCTTTCTCGAAGTGACGGAGAAGCTGCCCGATGGCCAGGAGTTCATGATCTTTCTCCCGGACGGGCGCGGCCTGGCGCTGCCGGTGGGACGTTTCCGCCGCATCCTGAAAACGCTGGGCGAACTGGTGGACTTCCAGTTTCCACCCGGGGGAAAGCTGCGCCTGAGCGGACTCGACGCCGCGCTGCTGGCAGCCGGGGGCCGTGGCGAGAGCGGGGAAGGAGACGAGGAAGCGATCGCCACGCTCCCGATCTCGGTGCCGGTGGAAATCGAGTCGCTGGGAGAGCGCCTGGAGAGATTCGAACGCATCGAGCCGGTGGAAACGCCGCCGGGCCTCACGGCGACGCTCCGCGAGTACCAGCTCGACGGCTATCGCTGGATGCAGTTCCTGGCGCGCTACGGGCTCCACGGCATTCTCGCCGACGACATGGGGCTGGGAAAAACGCTCCAGACGCTGACGCACCTGCTCGCCGAGATCGATAGCGGCGACAGCGGCGGGCGACCGTCGCTGGTGATCGCCCCGACCAGCGTGGTGGAAAACTGGCAGCGGGAAGCCGCGAAGTTCGCCCCGGACCTGCGGGTGCTGATTCTCCAGGGAGCCGACCGGAAGGCGCGTTTCCGGCGCATTCCCGACGCCGACCTGGTGCTCACCTCCTATGCTCTCATCGCGCGGGATCTCGACGTATTCCTGCGCCACCGCTTTCACCTGCTGGTGCTCGACGAGGCCCAGCATATCAAGAACCCGGAGGCCCAGGTCACCGGTGCCGTCTGCCAGCTGGAGGCCGATCACCGGCTCTGCCTCTCGGGTACGCCGGTAGAAAATCACCTCGGCGAGCTCTGGAGCCTGATGCATTTCCTGATGCCGGGCCTGCTGAGTTCGCAGGAAATGTTCAACCGGTCCTACCGCCATCCCATCGAGCGCAACGGCAACGAGACGACCCGCGCCGCCTTGGCCCGCCGCGTCGGTCCGCTGATCCTTCGCCGCACCAAGCACGACGTGGCCAAGGAACTGCCGCCCAAGACGGAGATCCTGCACCCGATCGAGATGAGCGAGGCGCAGAAGGATCTCTACGAGACGGTTCGCTCCACCATGGACAAGCAGGTTCGCCAGGCCCTCGCCATCCAGGGGACGGAGGCGAAGATCGTCTTCCTCGATGCCTTGCTGAAACTGCGCCAGATCTGCTGTCATCCGCGCCTGCTCGACGGCGACAAGGGGAAGGGGACGGCGTCGGCGAAGTTCGAGTATCTCGTCGATCTGCTCGACACCTTCCGCCAGGAGGGCAACCGGGTGCTGCTCTTCTCGCAGTTCACGTCGATGTTGTCGGTGATCGAGGAGCACCTCGTGGCGGAGGAGTTCTCCTACCTCAAGCTCACCGGGGAAACGAAGGATCGACAGGCCCTGGTGGAACGGTTCCAGGGCGGTGAGGGCGAGGTTTTCCTGATCTCGCTGAAGGCCGGCGGCACCGGGTTGACCCTGACCGGCGCCGACATCGTGATCCACTACGACCCGTGGTGGAATCCCGCCGCCGAAAACCAGGCGACCGACCGGGCCTATCGGATCGGCCAGGACAAGCCGGTCTTCGTGCACAAGCTGATCTGCCGGGACACGGTCGAGGAACGCATCCAGCAAATGCAGGGTAGGAAGGACGACCTCGCCAGCGACCTGCTCTCCGGAGCGACGCGAAGTCTCGACCTGACCCCGGAAACGATGGCGGCGCTCCTGGAAGGGGCGGAATAGGAGACTGTGGAAAAACTCTGAAACGAAAAACCAAAGGATAGGGAGGGGGATGAACTTGCGGCTTCGCCGAATAGCCCTTTCCAGTGTCCCTTCGGGCTGCGGCCCTTTTTCCACCTGGCTTCGTTGCGAATCGGTCAGGTAGCCGGCTACCTTTCCTCATCGCGCCTCGTCAGGCGAAAAAATGACTCGC
>JAUIGT010000485.1 GCA_030432615.1 Verrucomicrobiia bacterium | reverse complement strand
GATGCCCTACCGCCTTCTTCTCGAGATCGACCAACCCGGCGACGAACAACCCTCCCTCGTCTACGCCGTCGATATCGACAACGCCGATCCCCGCACCTTCCAACTGCTGGACCTGGTCGGCTACCCCAAGCGCGAGGAAAATGACGACGAGGACAGCAAGGAAAGCTGGGCGCTCTACTTCGTGGACGACCGCTTCACCACCGCGCTCGACCTGATCGACAGCGCGCTGCTGACGATCGAGCGGGATCATGAGGCCGCCCCGTGAGGCGAGAAGACTCAGGGGACAATCCCGGAGGAGCGTTCTCCCGAGGCCTCAGCCCTTCAGTCTCGCACCATGCCCTGTTTCCGCAGCACCTCCCGCACGGCTTGAAAGAGAAAGCGGTTGTTCTCCGGGGCTCCCTGATTGGCCAGGGACCACTCTTTATATCCGATCTCTTGCTGGGCCCGATCATCGACCTCGGCCAGTTCCGCCAGGATCTCTCGCATCAACGCCGCCCCCGGCAGGTGCGGGTCGCGCAAGACCAGCGAACCATCCGAGTAGGACAGGGCACGCAACGAGTCCGGCAGGTCCTTCGTGGAAGCGGCGGAATCGACTCGCTCCTCGTACGCCGCGGCAAGCGGATTCCAGAAGGCGGCGGCCGCGTCGTATCGCATCCCGAACAACTCCATCGTCTTCGGGTGATCCGGCTCCCATTCGGCTGGCCGGGCCAATCCTGCCGCCGGTTTCCCATCCTGTCGCCACGCCGCCTCGGACCAGCGAGCCATGCCTTCGAGGAACCAGGCATTGCTGAAGTAGGTGGCACCATACTGGATGAGATGAAACCACTCGTGCGCCGGGGTGGCATTTCGGACGGGATCCACCGTGTTCGCCACCGCGAGAACCAGGGCCCGATCACCAGGGTTCCCTTCCCTCACCGATTTCGCCTTCTGCGGCATCCGGTAGGCGACCCCGTTCTTCTCGCCGAGTTTCTTCCGGGAGTGGATCCCGACCTCGATACAGTCCACCTGGCCAAAGCGGGCGCTCGCGAAGGGATCGGGATAGCCGAGCCATCCACAATAGAACTCCCGCGCCGCCCAGACCTGGAGCGCAATGTCCTCCACCCGGTCGGGCGTCCCATTGCCGTCGCGATCGTCCGCCGGCACGGCCGATTCTCCCGACAGGGAATAGAAAACCCGCACCTTTCCCCTTACGAAGCTCGATCGTTCGTCACTCCGGGCGTCGGCAGGTTCGTCCGCCGCGAGACTCGTTCCGGCGAACAGGACCGCGAAAGCCGAGAGGAAGGCCGCGATGGCAAACTTCTCGTTCATGGCTCGACCTTCGTTCTCACCTCCCACGCCAGTGCCCCGGGATCGAACGTGGTCGCGTCCCCCTCGTGGATCAGCACGGTGTAGCGCAGCCGGAAACGCTCGCCTTTCTTCACCGTCGTCGTGACGTAGGGCTCGCGGCGTTCCTTGGGCTGCTTGGGGAACGGGTTGGCGACGAGGGCGCCGTAGTCGCGGCTGTGGGACCAGCAGGTTCTCGGGTTGTCGGGATGGGGCAGGATCATCATGCCGACGCGTTTCCCGTCGATGGTGCCCGAGTAGTCGATCCACTCGAACTCCTTGCCCCAGGTGCCGGCGCCGTTGGTCTCGCCACGATCATTGACGATTTCTCCGTTGCCGCCCTGCACGCGGAGAGGGCTGGCGATGCGGAGGGCGAGGCCGCTTTCCTCCTGGTCGCCGAAGGTGAAGTCGCGCTCGTCATGGTAGAACTCGGCA
This sequence comes from Verrucomicrobiia bacterium, assembly GCA_030432615.1. Taxonomy (GTDB): domain Bacteria; phylum Verrucomicrobiota; class Verrucomicrobiia; order Verrucomicrobiales; family DEV007; genus JAEUHH01. The sequence goes on along the minus strand of JAUIGT010000485.1, from coordinate 3,087 downwards.
TCCCAATCGAGGAGGATGCCCTCGTCGGTCCGGCGAAAGCGGTAGCGGGTATCCTGGAGGCAGATCGTTTCCTTACTCTCTTGGTCGAGGTAGCGGTCGCGGGTGGCGAAGGTGGCCGCGTCGCCGTCGGCGGTGGGCTCTTCGAGAAATTGCTCGAACTTCACCGGCGACTGGAGCCGCCAGTAGTCGTTCCCATCGATCCAGCCGAAACTCATCCAGAGCCCGGCGTGCATGACCGGATGGATGATCCCATCCTCTCCGGAGTATCCGGGATCGAGGTCCTCCGGCTTGCGCGGAGGAAAATGGCGCGTCACCAGGACACCGGATGGCGTCCGCACGTTGACGAAGGCGCGGCGGGTCAGTTTCTCGTGATCGAGCAGGTAGGTGGCGATGCGCTTGCCGTCGAGTTGGAGGTCGATGCTGGACTCGTCCTGGCGAAACGAAAATCCGCGCTTCTGTCCCAGGAGCCAGAAGACCAGGTTCGCGACCTGCCCCGCGTTCATCGCGGCTCCGTAGCCGGCGGGCATCGCGGAGAGATGCGGCGATTCGCGCTTCGCGATCTCCTCGACGGAGAGAGCCTGCTCGATCCCACCCATCATGCCGAGCTTCACTCGTTGCCCCGATTCCTCCAGCACGATGCCGGAAAAGACGGCGCCGTTCTTCATCGTGAACACCTGCATGGCGAAACCCTCGGTGATCGTCGTGCTCGGTTCGAGGATCGACTCGATGAGGGTGCGGGCATCGGCCCGCGAACCTATGTCGGAGAGGTCCGGTGCGAAGACGTTTCCGCGTCCCTCCATCCGGTGGCAGAGGTAGCAACCCGCACCGCGGGCGTGGAGAAAGAGATCGCGCCCCCGGGCAGGATCGGCTTTCGACATCTCGGCGAGAACGGTCTCGATCGTCACGGGTTCAGTCGGCGGCTGGAGCAGGCTGCCGCGCTCGAAGGCGACGAGGTAGTTGCCTTTTCCCCCGCCCTTCCCGTCGTCGGTGTTCCCGCCGAGCGCGATCTGTCCAGCGGGAAAGGATTTCCGGTAGACCGCGAAGGTTTTCGGATCGTCGGCGCCGAGGGTGTATTCCGTCGCCTCGAATCCATCAGCAGCTCCCACCTTCATCCAGGAAGGCGGTTCCGGCAGTCGCGTGTCGAGCGCGACGAAGACGTTCACCGGATCGTCGCTCGTGAACCGGAGCCATTCCGCCCCGCTCGACCCGTCGTCGGCATTGGCGGTGCGGAGAAAGGGCAGGCCCTTCAACGAGTCGGGAACTTCCCGCATCCGATAATCCCGGTCGGTGTAGATGGGAGTTCCGACCCGGAGCCCGACCCAATCCATCGTGTAGGTCCTCCCGCTCTTGGTCTCGATCCCGGTGAGATAGGGACGCGGCCGATAGGGCTCGGTTCGATCTCTTCGCCAGGTTCCCTCGAAGGTTCGACCGACCTGGACGCGCTCCCGGAGAACGACGGCTCGGAGCGTCTGCCCCTCGCGCACCGGGATCGGCCCCCGGTAGCGGGGAGAGTTCTCCACCGGCGGATTTCCGTCGAGGGTGTAGTGAATGTTCCCCCCTTCGACCGACGTGGCCAGCGTCACATCGATAGCGTCACCGGTGTAGGTCGTGCCCGGCTCGGGGGTCATGGTCAGGAGGGGCTCTGCCCCGAGCCCCGCGTTCTCGAGCCAGCGCTCGGCCAACCGGGAGACCCGGGCATCGGAGTCGGCGGTGAGCAGGCGGACCTCGTCGCCTTCCAGCAATCCGTCCTCGAGGAGGCCCAGGAAGGCTCCAAGTCGCACCCCCGGACGTTCGTCCTTGAGAAGATCGTGGCGGTCCCGTTCGGGAAGCAGATCCCGCAGGGCGTTCCACTGGGCGAAGTAGGCGAGCCGGTCGGACTCCCGAGCGGCGGCCTCGACGATTGCGTCCGCAAATCGTTCGGCGCCCGACACGCGGACTGCGACAGCAGCGGCGAAACGGATTCGTGGCACCGGATCGGCGAGCACCTTTCCCAGGTCATCCGGCAGGGCGTCGCGAAAAGCGAGGATGCGGATCGCGGTGAGGCGATCTTCCAGCGGATGCTCCGCCGCGAGGTGATCGGCGAAGAAGGCGTTCACCGCACCGGCTTCCTGCTCGCAACGCACCGCCGCCCAGGCGAGCCAGGTGCGCTGACGCATCGTGAGCGACTCGTTCTCTTCGAGAAGAGCGAGCAGTTCCGCCGCTTTCCCGCGCCGCACCAGTTCCTCCTGGGCCGCCACCCGCCGGGCGTCGAGGGGATCGTCGAGCGCCGCGACGAGTCGCTCAACACTCAACCCTGTCAGGTCATCGACCCAACCCGGTTGCGTCCGGGAGGCAAGGGAGTCTTTCCCGGCGATGCGGAAAACGCGCCCGGCGTTGGCCTGTGCGCCCTTCTCGTCGAGCACGAGCCCGTATTCTCTTCCCCAGCTCGCGACATAAACCGCGCCGTCCGGACCGATGGCCATGTCGGTCGGATCGAACAGCACTCCGCTGCTCATCGCCATGGCCCTCCCGCCGCCGGCATCGGCGAGGAGTTCGAAATCGTCGAGCGTTTCCACTCCCGCCGGTTTGACGTGAGCGCCGTTCCACTCCGGTCGGTAGACATAGATCACGCGCCGCAGCCAGTCGGCGACGAGAAAAGTACCGCGAAAGCGCTCCGGCAGGGTCGGCTCATCGAACCAGACCACGCCGGCGCCGGAGCCCTCGAAAAGCGGGCCGTTGGCCGGAACGGTCGGCAGGTGATCCTTTCCCTCCCAGTCGTAACTCCACTCGTGTCCCCAGCCGTAGTGGGCCCCGAAGAAGGGCGCGATGAACTTGTCGCCCTGGGTCTGGTCATTGTCGGTGCCGAGCCACTGGAAACGGTCGTCGAAGGCGATGTCCCACGGATTGCGCATGCCCCGGGCCACGATCTCGAGGTTCGTCCCGTCGGGATCACAGCGCAGGATCCCGCCCTGCCGGCCCCAATCGTCCTGCGGCTCCTTGTAGTTGCGTTGGTAAGTTTCGGCAGTGAAGACGACAGGCTCGGGAAAATCGGGCGCGCCGTCCGGCGAGGGCAGGTCCCAGAGTTCGCGAAAGGCCTTCGGCGCGAGC
>JAUIGT010000484.1 GCA_030432615.1 Verrucomicrobiia bacterium | reverse complement strand
AAAAACGAGAGTTGGGGCCGGAACGAGATCGACCGATTCGTTCTCGCCCGGCTGGAGAAGGAAGGCATCGCCCCCTCGCCGGAGGCGGATCCCCAGACCCTGGCCCGCCGGCTTTCCCTCGATCTGCTCGGGCTGCAGCCGGACCTGGAACGGGTCGGTCGGTTTGCTCGCGAGTGGAAGGCGGCGGAGGCTTCTCCCGAGACCCGCGATGCCCTCTGGCGGGACCTGGTGGAGGAAATGCTGGCCAGTCCCCACTTCGGCGAGCGCTGGGGACGTCACTGGCTGGACGAGGCGCGCTACGCCGACTCGTCCGGCTACGAAAAGGACAGCACCCGGGCCGATGCCTGGCGCTTCCGTGACTGGGTGATCGGGGCGATCAACGACGATCTGCCCTTCGACCAGTTCACCATCAGGCAGGTGGCTGGCGACCTGCTGCCCGAAGCCACCGAGGCGGATCGGATCGCGACGAAATTCCACCTCATGAGCCAGTTCAATCTCGAGGGCGGGGTCGATGCCGAGGAGGATCGGGTGAAGCGCAACATCGATCGGCTCAACACCGTGGGCGCGACCTGGCTGGGGACTTCCATCGGCTGTGTCCAGTGCCACAACCATCCCTACGACCCCATCGCCCACGAGGAATTCTACGAACTCTACGCCTTTTTCGACAACGCCGACTGGGATGCCATGATCGCCGGCGATCAGCCCGAAGACTGCGCCGAGCGAATCGCGAAACGACAGGAACAGTGGGAACCAGTGGCCAAGCTGCTGGAGGAACAGGTCACCGACAAGAACCTGGCCACCCAGCTGCAGGCGGCGCTGACGAAGCTGCGGAACTACGACAATGCCAACGGCTTTACCCGCGTATTGTCCGAACGCACCGAGAACCGACGCGCGACCTACGTGTTCGATCGGGGAAATTTCCAGACACCGCGCACCGACGATGGACCGGTGTTTCCCGATACCCCGGCGGTCTGGCCACCGCTGAAGCCGCGCGGGGAGACGGCGGAAACCGCCGACCGCCTCGACCTGGCGCACTGGATGGTCAGCGAAGCACAGCCGCTGGTGCCGCGGGTGACGGTGAACAAGATCTGGATGCACCTCTTCGGCGCGCCTCTTGCGGGAACGCCGCAGGACATCGGCATGCGGGGCGATCCGCCCTCGCACCCGGAACTGCTCGATTGGCTGGCGTGGCGTTTTTCCCGCGAGCTGGGCTGGAGTCGCAAGGCGATGATCCGGGAGATCGTAACCTCGGCCACCTATCGACAGGCTTCGGTGCATCGCCCGAAACTGGTGGACCGCGATCCCGACAACCGCCTGCTGGCGCGACAGAACCGCTACCGGGTCGATGGCGAGATCGTGCGGGACTTGTCCCTGCAATCGGCTGGCCTGCTGAGCCGGAAGATCGGCGGCCCCAGCGTGTTTCCGCCCGTGCCCCAGGACGTGGCCTCGGAGAGCTACGCCAACAACTTCAAGTGGAATACCTCGAAGGGCGAGGATCGCTATCGCCGCGGACTCTACACCTTCTTCAAGCGTACCGCGCCCGATCCCAACCTGGTGACCTTCGACTGTCCCGACGCCAGCATGTCGATCCAGGCGCGTGCCCGGTCGAATACGCCGCTCCAGGCGCTGGCCACCCTGCAGAACGAGGTCTTCCACGAGGCGGCCCAGGCCTTCGCCAAGCGCCTGTTGGAGACGGAACTGCCAAGCGACGACGCGCGGATCGATCGCGCCTTTGCCTGGACCTTGGGGCGGGCGCCCGATTCCGAAGAAAGGCAGGTGGTCGGCTACCTGTTGGCCGACGCTCGCAAGGAGTTTGCCGCGGCGGATGCCGAGACCGCCGCTGCCGTGGTCGGTGAACATGCCGCGACCGGCATACCTGCCGCCGAAAACGCGGCCTGGGTGGCGACGGGGCGGATCCTCCTCAACCTCGACGAGTTCCTCACCCGCGAATGAGCCGAAAACCCCACGCCACGCTCACCATGCCCCCCTCCTTACTCGAGAACACGCGCCGCGAATTCCTCACCACCCTGGCCAGCGGCCTCGGCGGCGCGGCCCTGACGACCCTGCTCGCCGAAGACGGCGCTTTCGCCGCGACCAGCGGTTCGGCCCGGTCCGCGATGGGTGATGCGAATCCGCTGGCGCCGAAGCGATCGCATTTCGATCCCAAGGCCAAGGCCTGCATCTTCATCTTCATGGCCGGGGCTCCGTCGCAGCTCGACCTCTTCGACTACAAGCCGAAGCTCAAGGAACTCGACGGCCAGAAGCTGCCGGATTCGCTGCTGGAGAACATGCGCTTCGCCTTTCTCCAGAAGGACACGGCGACGCTGCTTGGCAGCCAGCGGGAGTTCAAGCAGCACGGGGAGAGCGGGATGTGGTTCTCCGACCTGTTGCCCGGGATCGCCTCCCACGCCGACGACATCTGCATGATCAACACCATGCAGAGCGACCAGTTCAATCATCATCCCGGCCAGCTCCTGATGCAGACCGGAACCTCGATGTGGGGCTTTCCCTCGACCGGGTCCTGGCTCTCCTACGGGCTCGGCACCGAGAACCAGAACCTGCCGAGTTATGTCGTCCTGACCGCGGGACGCGGTTCCTCGGGCGGCGCGACGCTGTGGCAGAGCGGTTTCCTCCCGTCCATCTACGAGGGCGTGCGCCTGAGGCGGGAAGGGGAGCCGATCCTCAATCTCTCCAATCCGGCCGGGATTTCCGACCGCATGCAGCGGCGGGGGCTCGACGCGCTGAAGCAACTCAACCAGCGGCGGTTCGGTCGCGTGCACGATCCCGAGATCGCCAGCCGCATCGCCAACTACGAGCTGGCCTTCCGGATGCAGTCGGCGGCGCCGGAACTGGTCGATTTTTCCGACGAGAACGAGGCGACCCTGGAATCCTACGGGGTGAATCGAAACGACCCCGAGGTCACCGCCAAGCGGGGCGGGGGCAAGAACCAGTTCGCCACCTTCGGGCGGTCCTGCCTCCTGGCGCGCCGGTTGGTCGAGCGCGGGGTGCGTTTCGTCAATCTCATCCACGCGAGCTGGGATCACCATTCCAATCTCGACAGCGAACTGCCTTTCAACGCAGCCATGGCCGACCAGCCGATCGCGGCGCTCCTGACGGACCTGAAACAGCGAGGCCTGCTCGATTCGACGCTGGTGGTGTGGGGGTCGGAGTTCGGCCGCACCCCGCTGGGAGAGAACCGTCCCGGCTACAAGAAAGTCAGCGGCCGGGATCATCATCCCAAGGCCTTCACCACCTGGATGGCCGGCGGCGGCGCGAAGGGCGGAACCACCTATGGAACGACCGACGAAATCGGTTGGGACGCGGCGGAGAACCCGGTTCACGTCAACGATTTCCAGGCGACCTTGCTGCGGCTCTTCGGGGTGGACCACACGCGGCTGACCTATCCCTTCCAGGGTGCCAACATGCGGCTGACCACGATCGCTCGCGAGGCGAAGGTGATCGAGGAGATGATTGCTTGAGGGCGACGACCCGCGGTTGAGCCTCCCTTCCTGTGGATGAATCGCCGGTTGGAAACCGGCGCCACATGGCTCGTTTCGGGCCACAAAATGCGCGAAAAGCCCGCCAAGTCACGCCGAGGCAGGGGGAGCATTCCGGCGTTGAGTGCGGGATCATGATCGATATCTCCGTTCTCTACACAGGCTTGGAAACCCCCAGCACCCCGCATCGCTACGGCCGCGCCATTACCCAGATCGATCCGCCGGAGCACCAGCGCATGCGCCAGGCCAAATCGGCCGCCGAGCGCCGGCCCATCGTGGTCTGGAATCTGACCCGCACCTGCAACCTGCGCTGCCAGCATTGCTACACCGATTCGGCGAACCAGAAATACGCCGGCGAGCTGTCCACCGAGGAATGCAAGGCGGTGCTCGACGACCTCGCGGCCTTCAAGGTGCCGGCGGTCCTGTTTTCCGGCGGCGAGCCGCTGGTCCGGCCCGATGTGTTCGAACTGGCGGCCTATGCCCGCGAACTCGGTCTTCACGTGGTGCTTTCGACCAACGGCACCCTGATCACCCCCGAGATCGCTCACCGGCTCAAGGATCTGAAATTCGCCTACGTCGGCATCAGCCTCGACAGCGCCTTTCCCGAGGTGCACGACCGCTTCCGCGGCATGGAGGGGGCCTTCGAGAAGACCATGCGCGGCTTCCGCAACTGCGTCGATGTCGGTCAGAAGGTGGGCTTGCGTCTCACCCTGACCCGGGAGACCTGCGAGAACCTCGATCACATCTTCGATCTCATCGAGCGCGAGGGAATTCATCGCGCCTGTTTCTACCACCTCTGTCCCTCGGGCCGGGGCAAGGATCTCTACCGGATGGACCCCGAGCAGTCCCGCAACGCCATGGACACCATCTTCGCCCGGACCCGCGATCTCAACGAGCGTGGCAGGAACGTCGAGATCCTCACCGTCGACAACCACTGCGACGCCGCCTATCTCTACATGAAGATGCTGGAGGAGGATCACCCGCGCGCCCGGCAGGTGAAGGAGATGGCCGAATGGAATGGCGGGGCCCGCTACTCGAGCGGGGTGGGCATTTCCAACATCGACTTCAACGGCAACGTCCACGCCGACCAGTTCTCGATGTTCCGCACCTTCGGAAATGTCCGCGAGCGGCCCTTCTCCGAGATCTGGCAGGACACCAGCCACCCGGTGATGGCCGGACTGAAGGATCGCCTCGAGCACCTCAACGGGCGTTGCCGCGAGTGCCGCTTCCTCTCCATGTGCGGGGGTGGGCTTCGGGCTCGGGCCGAGGTGGTGACCGGTGATACCTGGGCGCCCGACCCGGGATGCTATCTCTCCGACGAGGAAATCCGCATCCGCAAGGACGAGCCG
>JAUIGT010000483.1 GCA_030432615.1 Verrucomicrobiia bacterium | reverse complement strand
TCCGCAGATCGTCGGCGTGGTGGTGGTCGATGATCCGCGGGCCGAGGGCATCTCGCTCTACGGCGGAACCATCGCGGCTCCGATCTGGAAAGACATCGCCCTGCAGGCCGTGAGGATTCGCGGCATCCCACCCAAGAATGCCGAGATCCACCGACTCGCGGAGATATCCGACGAGGACGTGATCCTGCCTGTCAACGACTGAGACCGAACCACCGCCCGGTCAACCCTGTCGGGTCCGCGACCCAAGAGGGTCAAGTGCCGGGAGCCAACCGTCCGCCGCCACCACCTTTCGCCGTTTCTCCGTTTTCATGAATTTGTCCGACGTTATAGCACAGGTTCCCGTGAAGTCCGTGTTGGGTTCGCTCGACACGGAGATCGCAGGGCTGTGCTACGACTCGCGGAAAGTCGAGCCGGGCTCGCTCTTCTTCGCGTTGCCGGGAGAAAAGGTGGACGGCAACGACTACGCGGAGACGGCGATCGCCAACGGGGCCTCCGCCATCGTTTCGCAGAAAGCCTACCCGGCGGAGAGTTCGGCCACGTGGCTGCTGGTCGAGGATGCGCGGGCCGCGATGGCGACCTGCGCGGCGAATTTCTTCGGTCATCCCTCGCGGGAGTTTCCCGTGGTCGGAGTGACCGGAACCAATGGAAAATCTACGACCGCTTTCCTGATTCACCATCTCATGGCCGCCAGCTGGTTCCGGGCCGGGCTCGTCGGAACCCTGCACTACCGCATCGGGGATCGGGTGGTCGATGCGCCTCACACAACGCCCGAGTCGGTCGATCTCCAGTCTCTGCTCGACCAGATGAGGGACGAGGACTGCCGGGGCGCCGCGATGGAAATCAGCTCCCACGGCCTCGTCCAGAAGCGGGTCGCCGGGGTGCGTTTCGCCGCGGGAGTATTCACCAACCTGACGCAGGACCACCTCGATTACCACCGCACCATGGACGCCTACTTCGCGGCCAAGCGCCTGTTGTTCGAGCAGATCTCCGAGCAGGGAGAGGCAGGCAGGGATGCGCCCGCGTTGATCGTGAACCGGGACGACCGCTACGGCGAGCGGCTCGCCAAGCAGAGTTTCCCGAACACGCGGATGATCACTTTCGGACAGAGCGCGGTCTGCGATTTCAAGGCGAGCAATGTCCGCATGGATTTCAACGGCACGCAGTTCACGCTGTCTCTGGAGGGACGCCAGGTGCTGGTCAAGACCCCGCTGATCGGTCGCTTCAACGTTTACAACGCGCTCGCCGCCCTCGCGTCCGCCCACGCGATCGGGTTGAATTTCCGCGAGGCGGTGCGCCACCTGGAGTCGGCTCCCCAGGTCCCGGGTCGGCTCGAAGCGGTCGCCGACCGGAAGATCAACTACCGGGTCTACGTCGATTATGCCCACACCCCCGATGCGCTGGAGAACGCCCTCGCGACCCTGCGCGAACTCCGGCCACGCCGACTCATCTCCGTCTTCGGTTGCGGCGGGGATCGCGATCGCACCAAGCGTCCCCTGATGGGCGCCGCGGCGGAGAAACTGAGCGATCTCGCCATCGTCACTTCCGACAATCCCCGGACCGAAGACCCGGAGGAAATCATTCTCCAGATCCGCTCGGGGATGAAGTCGGGAAAAGGGCATGTCATCGCCGACCGGCGGGAGGCGATTCGCAAGGCCATCGAAGTCGCGGGCGAGCGGGACATCGTCCTGATCGCCGGAAAGGGCCACGAGACCTACCAGGAAATCAACGGCGTTCGCCACCCCTTCGACGACTGCAAGGTGGCCCGCCAGGTGATCGCGGCCAAGGCCGAAGGCACGCTCTGAGCCCGGCCCAAATGTAGCTTTCCCTTTTTCATGCAAACCACCGACCTCAGACAGATTGCGGAATGGGCCGGCGGGCAGCTCCTCCAGGGGCGCCCTTCGGACACGGTTTCCGTGGTCTCGACCGACACTCGCACATTGTCGGGCGGGGAGTTGTTCGTGGCGTTGAAGGGAGAGCGTTTCAATGGGCACAAGTTCCTGGAGCAGGCGGGCGAGGCCGGGGTGGCCGCCGTCATGGTGAGCGAACTGCCGCTGGCGAGCGAGTCATTCCCCGGGGCAATCATCCACGTGCGCGATTCCTTGAAGGGATTGCAGGATCTGGCCGCCGGCTACCGTCGTGCCCGCCGGGACCTCTTCGTGCTCGGCCTGACCGGGAGCAACGGGAAGACCTCGACCAAGGATTTTCTCGCCGCGGTGTTGGCCAAGGCGGGGGCGGTGAGCGCCACGCCGGGGAATCTGAACAACCACATCGGCGTGCCGCTCACGATCCTGAAGACCGAAGCCGATGACCGGATCGGGGTCTGGGAGATGGGAATGAATCATCCCGGCGAGATCGAGGTGTTGGCCGAAATCGGGGCTCCAGACGCTGCCGTCATCACCAACATCGGCACGGCGCACATCGAGTTCATGAAGACCCGCGAGGCCATCGCCCTGGAAAAAGGCATGCTCGCCGAGGCGATCCGGGAAGACGGTTTCGTGGTGCTGAACGCCAATGACGAGTTCACCGACTCGATTCGTTCCCGGTGTCGCGCACGAGTGATCACCGCCGGCATCGACGCGGGGGACGTGATCGCCACCGGCTTGGAGCCGACGGCCGAGGGCACGCGTTTCCAGCTGGGAAGCGGCGGTGACCGGATCGAGGTGGTGCTGCCCGTGCCCGGCGAACACATGGTGGCCAATGCCGTCCTGGCCGCCGCGGCCGGTTTGGAGCGCGGGGTTTCCCTGGAAGCGATTGCGGAGGCTCTGTCTACCGTTCACTTGTCGGGAGGCCGGCTGGAGCGCCGCGCGGTGCGTGGAATCGAGTTTCTCGACGACAGCTACAACGCCAACCCGGATTCCATGCGCGCGGCGCTGAAGACGATGGCGGCGATTCCCACCGGAGGCCGCCGCATCGCGGTCTTTGGAAGAATGGCCGAGTTGGGTGAACACGAGGAGACCGAACACCGTTCTCTGGGCGAGGCCGCCATCGCCAACGGGGTGGATGTCCTCATCGCCGTGGGGCCCACGGCCGCGTGGGTGGTGGAGGGCGCCAGGAACGGCATCGACGAGGCCGTTGCCGTCGAGAGCCAGGAAGAAGCCGCCTGCGTGTTGGGCAATCTGTCGGAAGTCGGCGACGTGGTGCTGGTCAAGGGAAGCCGCTCCGCCGCCATGGAGAAAGTCATCGAAGCCTTTGAAAGCGAGCCGGGCCAGTCCTGAACCGAGACATGCTCTACTACCTCCACCAGTTTTCCGATCAGTTCGATGTGCTGAACCTGTTTCAGTACCAGACCTTTCGTGCCGCCGGGGCCGCGCTCACGGCCTTTTTGCTCTGCGTGATCTTTGGCGATCGACTGATCCTTCGCCTGACCGCGCTCAAGATCGGGCAGCCGATCCGCACCGCGGAAGAAGTTCACAAGCTCGCGGAGCTTCACGGCGGCAAGGGCGGCACGCCGACGATGGGAGGAATCATGATCGTGGGATCGGTGGTGATCGCCGCGTTGTTGTGGGCTATTCCGACCAACCCTTTCATCCGGGCACTGCTGCTGGTGACGATCGGCACCGGATTGCTCGGTTTCTTCGACGACTACCTGAAGGTCACCCGCAAGACATCCGCGGGGGTCAGCGGAAAGGTCAAGCTCGTCGCCCAGTTCGGCATCTCCCTGGCGGCGGTGCTCTACCTCTACCTGCAGCCCGGGGATACCCACGAGCACATGACCAAGCTCTGGATTCCGTTTCTGAAGGAGCCGTTGATCGAGGACATGGGATTCTTCACCGTCCTGCTGCTGCCCGTGGTCGTGGTGGGATGCTCGAACGCGGTGAACCTCACCGACGGTCTGGACGGCCTGGCGACCGGTTGTACCCTGACGACGGCAGCAGCCTACACCGTCTTCAGCTACGTGGTCGGGAATGCGGTGGCGGCCGACTACCTCTACCTGCCGTTCCATCCCCAGGCCGGCGAAGTGGCGATTTTCTGCGCCGGACTTCTGGGAGCCGGACTTGGCTTCCTGTGGTTCAACTGCCACCCGGCTCGCGTCTTCATGGGCGACACCGGGTCGCTCGCGATCGGCGGCATGCTGGGCATGATCGCGATCTGCTGCAAGCAGGAGATCCTGCTGGTCATCGTCGGCGGCGTTTTCGTGGCGGAGGCGGGATCGGTGATCCTCCAGGTCGCCAGTTTCAAGCTCACCGGCAAGCGCATCTTCAAGATGGCGCCGCTTCACCATCACTTCGAACTGATGGGGTGGAAGGAGAGCAAGGTCATCACCCGTTTCTGGATCGTTTCCATCATCTGCGCGCTCGTCGGCGTCGCGACCCTCAAGATTCGTTAACCCATGGCTTGTCCGCAACAGCGCATCGCAGTTCTCGGCGCCGGCACCAGTGGCCAGGCCGCCGCGCGATTGGCCGTGGCCGGGGGGGCGGACTGGGTGGGGGTCTACGATTCCGGGGATCCCGAAAAGCTGGCGAAGGTTTCCGAATCGCTGCGGTCCGAGGGCATCGAGTGCGTTTTCGGCGAGGCGGCGCTGGTTCCGCCCGGCCAGTTGGATGTCGTGGTGGTGAGTCCTGGGATCGATGTGACTTGGCCGATCGCCCGCGCGTTCGCCGACACCGGTGCGTCCTTGATCGGAGAGATCGAATTCGCCTGGCAACAGAGCGACATGCCCGTGGTCGGAATCACCGGCACCAACGGAAAGACCACCACCACCGAGTTGACGGCCGCCGTCCTGGAAGCCGGAGGCCTCCGCACCATCGCCGCCGGCAATTACGGGCACGCCTACTCCGACGTGATCCGTTCGGGGCAGCGCTACGACATCGTCACCCTGGAGATCAGCTCGTTCCAACTGGAGACGA
>JAUIGT010000482.1 GCA_030432615.1 Verrucomicrobiia bacterium | reverse complement strand
GCCCATCACTGCCGTGCCCGACTTGGTCGTGGTCAAGGACGACGGCCTAACCTACGCGGATGTCGGCGATCACGTCACCTACCGCATCACTTTCGACAACGTGGGCAACCAGGTCGCGTCCGGAGTCGTCATCCGCGACACCCTGCCTCCCGGCGTGAAATTCCTCGGCGCCAGCGACGGCGGACGCCTCCGCGGGAACACCGTCGTCTGGGAACTCGGCGAACTCCGCCCCGGCGATGGCGACACCTTCACGGTGACCGTGGAGATTCTCACCGAAGGTAAGAAGGAGAACATCGTCACCATCGAGGACGACGGCCGCGGCGGTCCGGATCCGACCCCGGAGAACAATCGCGACACCGACGTCACCATCGGCGAGAAGAGACTCCAGTTCGACCTCAACCAGAACTTCCTTTTCTCCAACGGCAACCAGAGCATCCCCGGCGGTTCCCTGCGCGGCTACCTGGTGGGACGCTATCCCGAATTCGACTTCCTCCAGGACAGCCGCATCCCGGTGGTCCTCGGCACCCACATGAACTCCGGCCTCGCCCAGCCCGGCTCCACCATCACCCTGGAGGTCTACAACAACCGCGGCGAGATGATCGCCGAACAGACCGTCATCGCCGACACCGGGGGCAACTGGCTCGCGACCTTCGTCACCGACCAGATCGATCAGCAGCCGGCCCGCATCGTCATGAAGCAGACCTGGTCCACGCCCAATGTCGGCGACGACACCGGCTACAACTTCCGGACCTACTTCGCACCGACGTTCAGCACGGCGAGCTACTACACCGAGGAACTTTCCCTCTGGAACGTCACCGGAAAACGTGCCGCCACCGAGGTGCTCGACCTCTACGAAGCCTCCAAGAGCGTGCTCTACCTCGACTGGAACGGCACCACCTATGAGTTCAACGCCCGCGGCGGTCTCCAAAGCTCTTCGGGGAACTGATCATCAAGACTTCCCAAATATCCCACCTTGTTGTATTTTTTATTTGTTTTTATATTTTTTAGAATTACCATTGCCGCAAGAAAGCCATGAAAATCCACTCGTCACTCCACCCCATCGCCGGTGCCCTGCTGCTCCTCGCCGGCATTCTCGTGAGCGGCTGCAAGGTGCCCGAGGACCTCAGCGTGCTCGACTCACCGCACGCCGTGCGTCTTCCCGCTTCGCTGATCGGGGATACCTACGAGCCGAAGTCCAAGGCTGAAGAAGCGCTCGACAACGCCATCGCCGGCGAAGCCGAGGGTTTCCTCCAGGATTCCACCGCGGGGCAGGACCAGGAAAAAGTCTCCCCCGTGGCCCAGTCGTTCGCTCATTCCGGCGGCATCTCGCGCCAGAGTTGGTGGTCCGGTGACGTGGAGCGGCCCGTCCTCGCCACCACCGGCAAGGTCGTTCACATGGGACTCGACGAGATCTACCAGCGCGCCCTGGTCCACTCCTCGCAGATCAAGGTTTTCGCCACCCTTCCGCTGATCCGCGAGACCGCCATCGACGAGGCCGAGGGCGAGTTCGATCCGCAACTCTACGCCCAGTCCCGCTACGATCGCACCCACGAACCCACCGGTTCCGTGCTCGAAACCGGAGATCCCAACGACTTCTTCAAGGAGCGCGGTTGGACCTTCGAAGGGGGTGTGCGCAAGCGTTTCATGCCCGGCACCCAGCTCTCGCTCTCGCAGGAGCTTTCCGCCATCACCAACAACTCGGAGTTTTTCACCCCCGACGACCAGGGCCGCGCCAAGCTGAAGCTCTCCGTCATGCAGCCCCTGCTTCGCGGCGGCGGCGCGAAATACAACCGCACCCTCATCCAGATCGCCAAGCTCGATGCCGAGGCCGGTTACGACGAGTTCATCCGCCAGTTGGAAACCCACCTCATGGAGGTCAACCGCACCTACTGGTCGCTCTACCTGGCCCGGGCCGCCTACCAGGAGAAAAAGCGCCTCGTCGCCGAGACCGAGGGCGTCGTCAAGGAACTCGAATCCCGCGGCAATCTCGACAGCATCGCCAGCCAGCGCTCCCGCGCCCGTTCCGCGCTCGCCACCCGCAAGGCCGACCTGGTCCGCTCCGAGCTGGCCATCAAGAACGCCGAATCGCGGCTTCGCACCCTCGTCAACGACCCCATGTTCGTCGAGCAGCAGGTCGGTGAGCTCATTCCCGCCGATCCTCCGTTGGCCGCTCCCATGGCGCCGAAATTCGACCAGAGCGTCGCGGAGGCCCTCGCCTTCCGTCCCGAGATCAAGCAGGCCGAGAACCACCTCCGCGCCGCCGATCTCCGCGAATACATGGCCAAGAACGAGAAACTGCCCACGCTCAATGCCATCGCCGAAGTCGGCATCTCCTCGCTCAAGGGCGACGGTGACTGGACCGGTGCCTACGGCGACCAATACGACGACAGCGAACCCACCTGGGGCGCCGGCCTCGTCGCCAGCGTGCCGTGGGGCCGCAAATCGGCCAAGGCCCGTCACCTCCGCACCCAGCTCGAGGTGCGCCAGAAGACCGACCAGCTTCGCTCCACCATGGAGACCGTGCTCCTCGAAGTGCAGATCGCGCATCGTGAAGTCGTCACCGCCTGGCCCGACACCAAGGCCAAGTGGGAGGCCGCCGTCGCCGCCGAGCAGGAATTGACCATGCTGGAGGACCGACGCGAGGTCGAATCGGCCGAAGGCGGCACCAGCCTCTACCTGGAGAAACTCCTCGACGCCCAGGAACGCCGCGCCCTCGCCCGCGACGAGTTCCTCCGCGCCCTGGTGGTCTACAATTCCGCGCTCACCAATCTCGACCGCGCCAAGGGCACCCTGCTCCAGGAAGAGGGCATCGGCGTCCGCCGGGTGGAGGACGAGCAGGAACTGCCCCTCGTCCAGCTCGTGAAGCAGGAAGTCGCCGACCAGACCGTCCGCAACTACGAACTGCAGAAGTAAGCCGCGACCTTTCGCCTGACCCATCCCCATTTCGTCCGCCCGTAAAGCGGGCGCGATCCGACAGGGTCAGGTCCGCCACCTGACCCTGTTTGGTTTCCGCCTCCCCTTCCCTTTCCCGACCTTTCATGGCCCGAACCGCGACAGTAAAATCCGGACGCTGGTCCACCCTTCGCCGCCAGTATGCGGTCGAGGGCTACCTGCACTGGATGGGACACGAGGCGGGCCGAAAGCTGTTCCCGAAGGCCTTCGCCGCCGGACGTTCGGAGGAAACCACTTCCCTCATCGGACACTGGAACGACCACGCCATGCTGGCCGCGGTCAATGAACTGGCGTCCGAGACCGCCCGGCTCGGTTCCGACCAACTCGCCGCCCGCAGCCACCAGCTCCGCGACGAGGTCCGTGCCGGACGCCCGCTCGCCGAAGTCATCGCCCCGGCTTTTGCCCTGGTGCGCGAAGCCTCGCGTCGAACCACCGGCTTGTTCCACTACGATGTCCAGCTCCTCGCCGGACTCGCCATGAGCCGCGGCGCCATCGCCGAGATGGCCACCGGCGAGGGCAAGACGCTCGTCCAGTCGCTGGTCGCCTACGCCTGGGGACTGTTCGGTCGCGGCGTTCACGTGGCCACCGCCAACGCCTACCTCGCCGAGCGCGACCAGGAATTCTCGCGCGAGTTGCTCGAATTCCTCGGCCTCAGTTCCGCCCTGCTGCCCGAGCGGGTTCCCGGACCCGCGAAGCGCGCCGCCTACGCCGCCGATGTCACCTTCGGCACCGGGACCGAGTTCGGCTTCGACTATCTCCGCGACCAGTTGGAGCGGTTCAAGATGCCAAAACCGAAACTCGGCGAGCGTTTCGCCTCGGTGGCCCTGAACCAGCCGCCGCCGGAGCGCGCCCGACTTTCCCAGCGGGACCTGGCCTTCGCCATCATCGACGAGGTCGACAGCATCCTCATCGACGAGGCGACCACGCCGCTGGTCATCAGCACGAAAAAGGACGGACCTCACCCGCATCCCGAAGTTTTCCAGGTGGCTCGCCGGATCGCAGAAGCGTTGACGCCCGAAGAGGACTACCACGCCGAGGCGGGCAGCCAGGCCATTCGGCTCACCGACGCAGGCCGCGAGCGAATCGCGTCCGGCGAATTCTCCGTGCCCTGGCACGCGCTCCAGCGTCCCTGGAATCGCTACGTGGAGAACGCGCTGCGCGCCTTGATTCGCCTGAAGCGCGACGTGAACTACGTCATCCAAGACGGCAAGATCGTCATCATCGACGAGTTCACCGGCCGCGCCCGTCCGGAGAGTTCGTGGAAGGACGGACTCCACCAGGCGGTCGAGGCCAAGGAGGAACAGGTCATCAATGCCGAGTCCCAATCCGCCGCCAGCATTTCGCGCCAGCGTTTCTACCGACTCTACGAAAACGTCGCCGGCATGACCGGCACCGCCGAGGTCGCCGCCGGGGAATTCTGGGAAGTCTTTCGCCTGCCAGTGGTGCCGGTCCCCCGCAACAAGCCCAGTCAATCGGTTACCCTGCCGGCCCGGATCTTCACCTCGGAACAGGCCAAGCTCTGGGCCATCGTTCGCGACATCGCGGCGCGCCGGGAAAAAGGCCAACCCGTGCTCGTGGGCGCGCGCACCATCGGCAACAGCGAGAAACTCGCCGCGCTGCTCGAAGCGTCAGGCGTGCCCCATCGCATTCTCAACGCCCGCCAGGATGCCGAGGAGGCTGCCGTCGTCGCCGAAGCCGGGAAACGCGGCGCCGTGACCATCGCCACGAACATGGCCGGACGCGGCACCCACATCGAGCTGGGTGACGGGGTCGCCGATCTCGGTGGGCTCCACGTCATCGCTCTCGAGATCGAGGAATCGCGCCGGATCGACCTCCAGCTCACTGGACGCAGCGCGCGCCAGGGTCAGCCCGGCTCCTCGCAGCTGTTTCTCTCGGCCGACGAC
>JAUIGT010000481.1 GCA_030432615.1 Verrucomicrobiia bacterium | reverse complement strand
GATCTCGGCATTCTTGGGTGGGATGCCGCGAATCCTCACGGCCTGCAGGGCGATGTCTTTCCAGATCGGAGCCGCGATGGTTCCGCCGTAGAGCGAGATGCCCTCGGCCCGCGGATCATCGACCACGACCACGCCGACGATCTGCGGATCATCGGCGGGAAGAAATCCGGCGAACGACACCACGTAGCGGCCCTTCGCGTAGCCTTTGCCGGGAATGTTCTTCTGCGCGGTCCCGGTCTTCCCGCAGACCTCGAACCCCGGGATGGCGGCATTCGTGCCCGTGCCACCCTCGGCCGTGACCTTCATCAAGGCTTCCCGCATCTGCCGGGAAACCTGTTCGCTGATGACGTGACGCACCGTGGTCCGGTGGGTCCGTTCGAGGGTTCGACCATGGCTGTCCTCGATGGATTTGAGAATCCGGGGTTGCAGCAGTTCTCCGCCATTGGCGATGGCGCAATAGGCCGTGGTGATCTGGAGCGGGGTGACGGCCACCGCGTATCCCATGGTCATGCGGGAGAATGAACTCTGGTTCCAGCGGGAAACGTCGTGGACCTCTCCCGAAATCTCCGCCGTCAGACGGATCCCGGTCGGCTGACCGAACCCGAACCCTTCCATGTATTGGTGAAACAGGCCGCGATTGAGCTGCCGACCGACCATGTAGGCGCCGATGTTGCTGGACTTGATGAGGACGCCCTCGAGAGTCAGGTAGCCGTAGGGATGGTGATCGCGAAGCTCGAACCCCTCGCGGTCATAGAATCCGTTGTGGCAGAAGACCTCCGTCTGCGGGTGAATGACTCCTTCGTTGAGCGCCCCGGCGGCGGCCACGATCTTGAAGGTCGAACCGGGCTCGTACATGTCGCTGATCGCGATGTTGCGACGGGACCCCTTCCGGGAGGCGAGATCGAAATGCGGCCGGCTCGCCATGGCCAGAACCTCGCCGGTATGCGGATCCATCCAGACCGAGGAAATCTTCTCGGGAGAAAAGCGGTTCCACGCCTCCTCCAGAATTTCCTCGACCTTCGTCTGGAGTCCCATGTCAATGGTCAGGCGCACGTTGTTCCCGGGAACAGGTGGCTTTTCCTCGCCACGAAAGGCGTGAATCTCGCGGCGGCGGTTGTCCCGCTCGATGTCTCTCCATCCCGGGGTCCCGGTCATGACATCGTTGAAGACCCGCTCGACTCCTTCGCGCCCCACCAGCTCCGTCACCGGCCGCCCCCGCTCATTGGTGGACTCCACTTCCTGGACGTAACCAATGACATGAGTCAGCTCGAGCGGGCTCGGGTAGGTGCGGCGCTCGCTCTTGCGGAGGTAGATGCCGCGAATGGCCTGCTCCTCCATGACTTCGCGAAACTCCTGGGCGAGATCCTCCTCGATGTCCCGCGCGAGGAAAATATCGCCCACTTTCTTGTCCCGGAGGATCCGTCCCAGCTCACCGGATGGGATACGGAGCAGCTCCGAGAGCTGGTCCGAGATGTGCGCGAAATAGCTGTCGACGATCTCCTCGCGGGTGTAGAGCTGGCGCACTTCGCGCTCCCGCATCTCGAACTTCCGGGCCACGCCCTTGACGGCGGCGTAGTCCACATCGCGAAGGTGATTGGCGTCCGCCACCACCGAGTAGACGGTGAGGTTCCGCGCCAGGGTGTCGCCGTAGCGATCGAGAATCCGCCCGCGGGAGGCGGGCAGGTCCTCGCGATAGCTGTAGTGCGACCTGGCGGCATCGACGTATTTCTCGTGCTCGACCACCTGGAGGTAGACGAGACGAGCCGAAAGCAGACTCAACCCGCAGGCAAATGCCACGCAGACCACGATCAGGCGCGCCTTGACGCCCTTCTCGAGTTGCTTCATCGCCTTGTCCATGTCGTGTATTTCGTGTCCTTTCCTGGTCGCGCGCGCTCTACTCGACCACCGCGACCTTCGGCAGCGCGGCAACCTCGTCTTCCGGCGCGAGGTGGAAAATCTGGGCGGCGCTGATCTCCTCGAGATCGCTCTCCACCCATTCGAGACGACGCTTCAGTTCGGCACGATCAAGCTGCCCCTCGATGCGGGCCTCCCACATCTCGACCTCCTTGTCGAGCTGGACGATGGCCCGCTCGGCCTCGTGGATGCGATCACCCTGCTTCACCTGCCGGTTCTGGAGCACCACGAAAGCGGCGAAGATGGCCGCCAGCGTGACGCTGCCGAACACGATGCGCATCAACCACGGAGTCTTCAGCGGATTGCGATAGCGATTCTTGCTCATGGCTTCTGTTCCTTTCGGTTTTCGGTTGGCGGCAGGTGGGGAAGAAAAATCGGTGAACTCAGACACGAACCGCCCAGCGCAGCTTCGCGCTCCGCGCCCGGGGGTTGGCGCCCTGCTCCTCTGCGGAGGGAGCAATCGGCTTTCTCACGACCAGGTCGAAACAGCGCTCGGGATTGGGTTTCGGCGCCGGCCATTCCGGGCGATCGATCGTCTTATCGCTGCGACGCCGCAGGAAGCGTTTCACCATGCGATCCTCCAGCGAGTGGAAAGTGATGACGGCGAGCACGCCACCCGGCTTCAGGCAGCCGGCGGACTTCTCCAGCGCCATGGCGAGATGCCCGAGTTCGTCGTTCACCGCGATGCGCAAGGCCTGAAAAACCCGGGTCGCGGGATGCTTGCCACCACCCCGGGGCAGCACCGAGGCCACCAGGTCGGCCAGCTCCAGCGTCCGTTCGATGCGCCGCTCCGCGCGGGCCTTCACGATGGCGCCGGCGATGCGGCGCGACGCCCGTTCTTCACCGTACTCGCGGAAGATCCGTACCAACTCCGCCTCGTCGGCGTCGTTGACGAGATCGGCCGCACTCAACTCGGCGCGCGCGTTCATGCGCATGTCCAGCGGGCCGTCCTTCTGGAAGGAAAAGCCGCGCTCGGCCGCGTCCAGGTGACGGGACGAGACTCCGAGGTCGAGGAGGATGCCATCGACCGGACCGAGCCCGGTTTCCTCGAGAATCCGGTCCATGGCGGCAAAGTTCGCATGCACTGCGGTGAATCGATCACCGAACGAAGCCAGGCGCCGGGTGGCGAACGCAATCGCTTCCAGATCCTGATCACAGGCGATCACGCTGGCGCCGGCGCGAAGGAAAGCTTCGCTGTGCCCACCTCCGCCAAGCGTTCCGTCGAAAATCCGCATTCCAGGCTCCGGCCGGATCGCCTCGAGCACCTCCTCGCGCAGCACGGGAATGTGGTAGTCTCCCAGCTCCCGTGATGGTTTGGCGTCGGCTCCATCACGGCTCGCGGCGTCACCACCTTCGCTCATCGGACCGAGAGCGGCGAAGGGATCGCCGGAAAGCGCCACACCCCCCATCGCGGGGACACGCCACGCACCTACCGTCGGGACTTCCCTCTGACGGGAAGTCCCAATCTCGATCCATGGGTTGACGGAAATCACCATCGTGGAAAAATCAGTAAATCTCTGGAAATTTGGAAATCCCGTTTCATTTCAGGACTCGGAAAAAATTTCCATAAATGCTGCTCAAAACTGAACTTCACTATATTATCGCAGGCAATCCATAAGCAAGCCGAAAAGTTAAGAGATTTTAAGTAAATCCGGGCTTTCTCGGCGCTCCTTGCGCCTGCTTTTCCCGCGGCTGCCGTAACTCTCCGCGCACCGCTTTTGCGCCCATGTTTCCCGTCAAAATCCACCGTTTCGAGCAGACCCAGGTCCTCCCGGTTTCCCTGGAGGAGGCCTGGTCTTTTTTCAGCAATCCGCGCAACCTCGATGCGATCACGCCGCCCGAGTTGGCGTTCCAAACGCAGAGTGGCGACGACGAGGCCATGTTTCCCGGCCAGATCATCATTCACCGCATCCGAATCCTGCCCGGAATCTGGACCAACTGGGTCACCGAGATCGTCGAGAGCGAGGAAGGCCGCTACTTCATCGACGAGCAGCGCTTCGGTCCCTACCGGTTCTGGCACCACCTCCATCGCTTCGAACCCTGCGAGGAAGGCGTCCGAATGCTCGATCGTATCCACTACGCCCTCCCCTTCCATCCCTTCTCCGCCCCCATGCACGGGCTCTTCATCCGCCCGCAGCTGGAGCACATCTTCAGCCACCGCCACCGGGTGCTGGAGGAGCGGCTTTCGAATCCTGGCTGAACATCGCTCCCTTGCACGATGTGCTCAAACCTAATGGGTTCAGACTCCTGCCTAAATCCTTTCGGCAAAACCCGAGACCGTCCGCCAAGGTCAGGTTTCGATCACCTGCTTCCGCAGGTCGCGCAACGTTCGTAGATTCCCCCACTCGGCTCCTCGCATCTTCCGGGCGCATGACTTTCGTTTCGGCCCGTAGCGGGATCGGTTCGCCTCGAAGATCGAGTTCACGAACTCCGCGCTGCCAAACACCGCCCCGTCGCAGAAATACCGCACCCGGCAACGCAGGATTTCCGGGACCGACAACTTCCCGCCCCGTTCGATCTCCGCCTCGATCCGTTCCAGGCTGAATCCGCGCCTACCTTTCTTTCCATAGTCCGGGTCGGCTTCTTCCTCTTGCCCTTGGCCATATAGCAGCAACCGATACTTCGGGGCCGTATTCGCCCAGGTGATCTTTCGATCCACCCCATAGGCCGTCTGCTCGAGAATGATACCCAAGCCCTTCCGGGCCAGTCGCTTCCCCGCCACCGCCTCCCCGTAGCCGCACCACGGGTAATCTTTCGGATCCTTCACCATGCCCGCCCTGACCGGATTGAGATCAATGTAGGCCGCCATTGTCAGCAGCGCCTCTTCCGAGCCTTCCACCAGCACGCTCTTGAACCGATCTTCCCACAGCGTTCCCCGCCGATTCTTCCGCCGATTGTACCACTGGGTGAAACGCTGCTTCAACTCCTTGAGAAACACCGACAGATCCC
>JAUIGT010000480.1 GCA_030432615.1 Verrucomicrobiia bacterium | reverse complement strand
CGCGTCCATCGCCCGTTTCTGGGAGGCGCCCTACCGGCGCGACCTCGTTCGCTGGGGCACGGGACTGCACGATCGCTTCCTGCTGCCGCATTTCATCTGGGAGGATTTCGTGGATGTGCTCGACGACTTCCAGCGCGCCGGTTTCGCCTTCGATCCCGCCTGGTTCGAGCCGCATTTCGAGTTCCGCTTTCCCGAGATCGGCAGCGTCTCGCCGGCCGGGGTGAATTTCGAGGTCCGCCAGGCGATCGAACCCTGGAACGTCCTCGGCGAGGAACAGACCAACAGCGGCACCGCCCGCTACGTCGATTCCTCGGTGGAGCGCGTCCAGGTGCTGATTCGCAACCTGGTCGATCCCCGTCACGCGGTTGCCTGCAACGGCCGCCGGGTGCCGCTGCATCCGACGGGGCGGAACGGCGAATACGTGGCCGGCGTCCGCTACCGGGCCTGGTCGCCGCCCTCGGCCCTGCACCCGACCATACCCGTCGATTCCCCGTTGACCTTCGATCTCATCGACGAGTGGAACGAGCGTTCGCTCGGGGGCTGCGAGTACCACGTCTCCCATCCCGGGGGTCGATCCTACGAGGATTTCCCGGTCAATTCCTACGCCGCGGAAAGTCGCCGCCGCACCCGCTTCGTGCCCTTCGGCCACACGCCCGGCCGGGTGGCGCCGGCGACGGAAGTGAAGTCCCGGGAATTTCCGCTAACGCTCGATCTCCAGATGCCCGTAAGGTACGCCCCGTGAACCCGGGCACCCCCAGCGCGGCCTCCCGCTCCGCGAAAGTCGAGACGCCGGCGTCATTCCAACGCTGGATCCGCGACTATCGCGGCGGCGACGGCGTCTACGACGAGCTACTCGGCCTCGATGCCGAGGTCCGCCCGGAGTGGTCGCGTTTTCTCGCCCAGCTGACCCGGCTGAGGCCCTCCGATTTCGAGGAACGCTGGGAGCAGGCCCGCAAGCTGATCCAGGAAAACGGGGTCACCTACAACGTCTACGGTGATCCCGAGGCACAGGAACGTCCGTGGGAACTCGACCCGCTGCCCTTGGTGTTGTCTGCCGGCGAATGGTCCTGGCTGGAGGATGCGCTCATCCAACGCGCCACCCTCTTCGAGCAACTGCTCGCGGATCTCTACGGGGAGCGGACGCTGCTCGACGGCAACGGGTTGCCACCGGAGACGGTCTTCGCCAACGAGCGTTTTCTCCGGCCCTGCGTCGGCCTGCCCGCCTGGAAAAACGGGCGTTGCCTGCCTTTCTACGCCGCTGATGTGGTTCGCTCGCCCGACGGCCGTTGGTGGGTGGTGTCGGATCGCACCCAGGCGCCCTCGGGCATGGGCTACGCCCTGGAAAACCGCATCGTGCTCGGCCGGATGCTGCCGGAGGTGGCCCGGGAATGCCGCTTGGTGCGGGTGGCGGGATTCTTCGAACAACTCCGCGAGTCGCTCGCCGCGGCGGCCCCGCACGCGACGCCCCAGCCGCACGTGGTCCTGCTGACCCCGGGGCCGCGGAACGAGACCTACTTCGAGCATGCCTACCTGGCGCGCTACCTCGGCATCACCCTGGCCGAGGGCGAGGACCTCACCGTGCGCGACGACCGGGTCTACCTGAAGACGCTCGACGGTCTCCGCCAGGTGGACGTGATCTGGCGCCGGGTGGATGAGAGCTTCATCGATCCCCTGGAACTCCGCTCCGAGTCTCAGCTCGGCGTTTCCGGCCTGCTCCAGGCGATGCGGGCGGGAAACGTGACCGTGCTCAATCCTCCGGGCAGCGGATTGGTGGAGGCGCCCGCGTTGATGGCGTTCCTGCCCGGGCTCTGCCGTCGCCTGCTCGGCGAACCGCTCAAGATTCCTTCCGTGGCCACCTGGTGGTGCGGACAGGCGAAGCCGCGTCGCCACGCCCTGGCCGAGCTCGACCGGCTGGTGGTGAAGCACGCCTTTCACAAGGGGGCGCCGGTGCTTTTCGGCCGTGGCATCGAGGCCGGGAGCCGCGCCGAACTGGCCGCGGCCATCGAGGCCGATCCCAAGGCCTACGTGGCCCAGGAGGAGATTCCCTATTCCACCGCGCCGGTGTGGGAGAATCATGGATTCCATCCCCGCCGGGTCGTCATGCGCGTGTTCCTCGTCGCCGCGGAAGACGGCGGCTTCGTGGCCATGCCGGGCGGGCTCACCCGGGTGGAGGGCGACGCCCAGAAACGCCCCGGCATTTCCATGCAGCAGGGCAGCGGCAGCAAGGACTCCTGGGTGCTCTCGGATCGGGAACACGAACCCCAGGTGCCCTCCATCCGCAGCCGCTATCCCATCACCATCCGGCGGAGCGCGGCGCAATATCCGAGCCGGGTCGCCGACAACCTGTTCTGGAGCGGTCGCTACGCCGAGCGCTCGGAGTTCGCCACCCGGATGCTCCGGAGCGTGATCGCCCGGCTCAGCTCGGAGACCGGGTTCGGTGCCCTCAACGAGGTCGCGCCCGTCTGGGATCTGCTGGTCGAGTTCGGTCACCTGCTGGCCCCCGCCAGCCGCTCGGAACCCGCCGCGCGCGGCCTGGAACCGCTGGAGGAAAACCTGCGCCGGGCGGTGTTCGACCAGACCCAGTCCGGCAGCCTGGCGGAGCTGAACCAGCGGCTTCACCGGCTCGGGCAGGTGTCGCGCGATTCCCTGTCCATGGACACCTGGCGCATCGTGCGCCGCCTCGGTGAATGCCTCAAGGGCGGGCCGCCGCCGCGACTCGCGGGCCTCATGCCCACGCTCGACCTGCTGGTGAATCTCCACGCCGCCCTCAGCGGGCTCTCGCAGGAAAACACCACCCGCACGCCGGCCTGGGCCTTTCTGGAGCTGGGACGTCGGCTGGAGCGCGCGCTCTACGCGGTCGATCTGGCCCTGCGTTTGCTGGAATCGCCCGAGGCCGTCAGGCGTTCCTCGCTCGACGCCCTACTGGAGGTCTTCGACAGCGGCATCACCTATCGGCAGCGCTACTTTTTTGAACCGAGACTGCTGCCGGTGCTCGACACCCTGCTGTTCGATCCCACCAACCCGCGATCGCTCGCCTTCCAGGTCGAAAATCTCGATCGCCACCTGGCGGCCCTGCCCTTTGAGGCCCGCGAACCCTATTCCACCCCGAGTCGGGCGGTCATCGTCCAGGCCCTGGCGAAGCTCCGCACCTTCGACCTCGGCGCGAAGGATCCCGAATCGGAACGCCGGATCTGTGGCGAGGTGCTCCTGCTGTTGAGGAATCTCGAACCGGAGCTGTCGGGCGTTTCCGAGGATCTCAGCCTCCAGTATTTCTCTCTCCTCGAACCGGAACAGTTCGCCGCCGAGGCCGCGCCGCGATGAATCCCGTCCCCGCCAGCCCGAATCCTCCCTCGTCTCCGCCGCCAGCGACCACGGTGCGCTACCGCATCGAGCACGATACGGCTTACGACTACAGTCAGACAGTCTCGGTGTCCCACCATCTGGGGCGGTTGCGCCCGCTCGACAACGACTGGCAGACGCTGCACGAGTTCCGCCTGCGTATCGATCCGGAGCCTTCCCAGCGGGTGGACGACATCGACTATTTCGGAAACCGGGTCGATCGATTCTTTCTCCAGGAGGCGCACGACCGGCTCGTGGTAAGGGTGTTCAGCGACGTGGAGGTCGGATGTCCCGACTGGAAGCCGGACATGCCTTCACCGGCCTGGGAAGGGGTTCGCGACGGGATCGCGCGCGATCGATCCCGCGGGGGACTGGTGGCCTACGAGTGTTGTTTCCGCTCGCCGCTGGTTCCGGTCGGAGAAAAATTCGCGGACTACGCCCGCGCCAGTTTCGGCGAAGGGCGGCCGTTGGTGGAGGCGGCCATGGACCTGACGAAACGGATCAACGCCGAGTTTTCCTTCGACGCCACCGCCACCACCGTCTCGACACCGGTTTCCGAGGTGTTGGAGGACCGGCGGGGTGTCTGCCAGGATTTCGCCCATCTTCAGATCGCCTGCCTGCGGTCGCTCGGTCTGCCGGCCCGCTACGTGTCGGGCTACGTCCGCACCGAACCGCCGCCCGGAAAACCGCGTCTCGTGGGCGTGGACGCGACCCATGCGTGGGTGGCCGTCTTCTGTCCCGGATTGGGTTGGGTGGAATTCGATCCCACCAACCGTTGCCTGGCGCTGAACAACCACGTCCGCGTCGCCTACGGGCGGGACTTCGGGGATGTCAGCCCGCTGCGGGGCACCGTGGTCGGCGGCGGCTGGCAGAAGCTGAGCATCGGGGTCACGATGCGGCCCTCCGACGAGGACGAGGCGTCGCCCGAGAGTGGTCCGAGCGAACCGTCGCCGCTTTCCCAGTCGCAAAACCAGTCGCTTTGAGTCAGACTGGGGGCCATGCAACTGGCCACGCTTCGCAACGAATACGGGGACGAATCGCTCTATTATTTCCACGACCGGCACTTCATCGCCGTCGAGGATGTCGCCTCGGTCTTCGGTGCGTTCTTTCCCACCGATTTCCCGTCACTCCTGGAAAGCGGCGACCTGCCCGACATGATCGCTTGGTGGAACGACCAGGCCGACGAACGGCTGCCGCGCCTGCCCGAGTTTTCGATCTACCAGGAACACGCCACGCCCGGACCGCTCTACCGGCGGCCACGGAAGATCTGGGGAATCGGGCTGAACTATCGCGATCATGCCTCCGATCTCGACGAGACCGCTCCCTCCGCCGAGCCGGCCAGTTTCATGAAGCCCGACACCGCCCTCATCGGGCCCGGCGACGCCATCGTGCTGCCGGACCTGTCCGAGCGCGTCACCGGCGAGGCCGAACTGGCGATCATCATCGGGAAGGAATGCCGCAACGTGCCCGCCGAGGACTGGCTCTCGGTGGTGGCCGGCTTCACCACCGTGCTCGACATGACCGC
>JAUIGT010000479.1 GCA_030432615.1 Verrucomicrobiia bacterium | reverse complement strand
GGTGAACTGGAAGAATTCTCCGGTGTTCTCCTCGTTGGCTTCCCGGACCACTTCGGTCGGATACTCGCGCGGGGGAAACTCGATCCCGGCTTGGATCTTCTCCATCTCCCGCCAGTGCGCGAGCGCGGCTTCCCGTTCCTCCGCGGCCGGGGCTCGGCCGTAGGCGAGACGGAAGGCGCGCTCGACGGCGGCCTCGTCCCCCTGCCCTTCGCGCTCTTTCAATACGCGAGCGGCGAAGGCGATGGCTCGATCCATCGATTCCTCGCTGTTGAAAAGGGCAAAGACCTGGGGCGTCACGTTGGAAGTGTCCCGGAACTCGCACGACAATTCCGATCCCGGCTGGTTGAAGACCTCGAGGAAGGGATCCCGATGACCGCGCGTCTTGTGGGCGTATACGGTGCGCCGGTTGCGCTGTTCCGGCTTCGGATTGGGCACGTAGCTCGGCGCGAAGGTGCCCATGATCATCCGCGGCTGCAGCGCGGCCTCCAGGTTCATGTCGGGCCGGATGGGAATACCGCCCATCTCGCGGTTCAGTTCCCCGGAAACCGCCAGCATGGCGTCGCGCAGTTCCTCGGCCGCCAGGCGTCGCGGCAGGAAGATCGCGTAGCTGGTTCCGTCGGCGTCCTTCTCGGCCAGGATCTCTGGATCGGGATGTTGGTTGGAACGGCGATAGGCCTCGGATTTCATCAGGAGCCGGTGCATCGCCTTGACCGACCAGCCCCGGGAGATGAACTCGGATGCCAGCCAGTCGAGCAGTTCGGGATGCGTCGGTTTCTTGCCGGTGGCGCCGAAGTTGTTGGGATTGCCCGCGATGGCCTGGCCGAAGTGATACTGCCAGATGCGATTGACCATCACCCGCGCGGTCAACGAATTCTCCGGATCGGCGATCCAGTTTGCCAGCGCTGTCCGACGCCCGCCCACGGAGTCCGGAATGGTGACTTCATCCGCTCCCGGCACCGCGCTGAGCACGCCCGGCTTGACCGGTTCGGTCGGGGCGAAAGGGCTGCCCCCGCCGAGAATGGCGGTCTTTTCCAGCTCGCCCTTTTCCATCGGGTCCTTCGGCATCCGGAACCGTCCGTATTGCCCCTTCGGCATCACCGTCTTGCCGTTGTAAACCGTGAAAGCCACCGGCGCGTAGCGGTCCATCTCCCAGGAAAAGCGGTTGTCCCACTTCCGTCCAATCCGTTCCTGGCCGAACTCCTCCGGCTCCTTGAAAACCCGGTTCGGCAACTGTCCCGGCTTGGCGCCGGCCTTCTTCGCCTCTTCCTTGCTCTTCCACGGAAGTCCCTTCTCGGCGAACCACTCGGCCTCGTACTGTTTCTGTTTTTCCTTCAACGATGCCAGGAGGGCATCGTTCGCCTTCTTGCGCTTCTCGTGGTAGTGCCTGTCCTCCGCCATGCCGGCGCGATTCTCTTCCGGCAGCCATTGGGTATCGACCTCGGCAAACTGGGTGGTCGCGAAGATCGCCTGCATCGAGTAGTAGTCGCGGGTCGGCACCGGGTCGAACTTGTGGTCGTGACACCGGGCACACTGGAGCGCGTGGGCGAGGAAGACCTGGCCGACCGAGTCGGTGATGTCGTCGAGGAAGAGCTGCCGCGTCACCTTGGCAACGCTCATCCCGGTGTGTTCCCAGGCGCCCATGCGGAGAAAGCCGGTGGCGACCAGCTTCTCGACATCCTTGCGCTTCCCGATCTCGTCCCCGGCAATCTGCTCGCGGATGAATTCGTCGTAGGGCTTGTCGTCGTTGAAGGCGCGGATGACGTAGTCCCGATAGCGCCAGGTATTGGGCCGCTCGTAGTCGTTGGCGTAGCCGGAGCTGTCGGCGTAGCGGACCACGTCGAGCCAATGGCGCCCCCACTGCTCGCCATAGTGCTTGCTGGCGAGCAGCCGCTCGATCAGTTCGTCCCAGGCCCGGTCGGCGTCGGCTTCCCAGGCGCCGAGGAAATCGTTCACTTCCGCCGGTTGCGGAGGCAGGCCGAGCAGGTCGAAGGTGGCGCGGCGAATGAGGGTGCGCGGATCGGCTTCCGGGGCCGGCCCGATCCCGAGTTCGGCGAGGCGAGCGCCGAGGAAGGCGTCAACAGGGTTGCGTCCGTCATTCAACCCTGTTGAATCCGGCACCTCGGGACGGCTCAGCGGCTGGTAGGCCCAGAGGTCCTCGGGCTGGTAGCGGCGCTTGGTCCAGTCTTCGGAGAGCCCGCCGGACGTTTTCACGATGATGCCCTCGGCGAATTCATGCTGGATCTCGGCGACCCGCTTGTCGTCCGGCCAGGGGGCCCCCTCGTTGATCCAGTCGCGTATCCACCACTGCTGCTCCTCGGTCAGGGCGTCCGCCGCCTTGGGCGGCATCTCGTAGTCCTGCTCGGTGCGAGTGGTCGTCAGGTAGAGAAAGCTCTCCTCCCCTTTCCCGGGAATGAGCACGTCCGCCGCGAAATAGTCGCCGCCCTTCAACATCGCCTCGCGGGTGCGCATGTCGAAATCGCCCTTGAGATCGTCGGGCTCGTCTCCATGACAGGCGTTGCACTTCTCCGCGAAGAGCGGCTTCACCTTCAGCGCGAACAGCTTCTCGCCCTCGGTCGGTTCCGCGGCGAAGGCGGAGCCGACAGAAAGGAGCGAAGCGAAAAGAATCGGGATGGCGTGGGTCGGTTTCATCGGGGATTTCCAGCGTCGTAGAGCCTGGCGATTTCCTCACCGGTCAAAGCATCGGCAAAGATCGCGAATTCATCAATACGCCCGTTCAGGTTCCGGATGGCGAACCAGGAATTGTCGGGCCGGTTCGGCAGGCCCCAGTTCCCGATTTCCCCGGACCCGAGCCGGGTGGTGTGAATCTCGAACTTCGGTGGAATCGGATCGGCCAGCACCAGGTCGCCGTTGACGTAGTGGCGGATCTCCTGCTCCGGTTCGTCGAAGACGGCGGCGAGGTGCATCCAGCGTCCGCTTTTCGACAGGTCCCAGACCGGCGGCGACCAGGACATGAGGTTGTGGTTCGGCCGCACCAGGATGGAGAAAAGGATGCGCCCGTCGTGATGCAGTTGCCAGTGGGTCTCGCCCGGCTGGTAGTTGTCGGTCAGGTAGAGGGCATTGTATTGCCGATCCAGGGAATCGATCCGCGCCCAGCAGGAAAAGGTCAGGGAGGTGAACTCGCCCGGGATGACGAGTCGCGCCCGGCTGCCGGTCGGGGTGAATTCGAGCGCGCTCTTGCCCACCCCCTCCCAGCGTCCCTCGACCCGGTTGGCCCCGACGATGGCGCCATCAATCTCGGAGCCGGTGGGCGCTTCATTGAAAAGTCGCCGATTCCAGTTGCCCGGCTGATCCATGGGAAAATAGGCAAGCAGTCGCTCATCCCGGCGGAGATCGCGGCTGAAGGCGCGCCAATCGGCGAACCTGGAATCATTCGAACGCGCCAATCGGGAATCGAGATCGGCGGCCCCGACGAAACCGGTATCGTCTGCGGCCAGGCCCTCGCCCCGCGAAAAGGCCTCGCCCGTTTCCAGTTCGCGCACCGCTCCGGCCGCGTCGTGCAATTCGACCTTCCCATCGAAGACATGAACGGCCGATTCGCCCCCTTTGCCGACGGCCACCCCGAACTCGGTGCCGAGATCGACCACCCGGCCGTCGGGCGTCTCGATGACGAACCCGCGTGCCGCCGGAGGCACGCTCGCCCGCAGTTTGCCGGAACGACAATAGGCTTCGCTGGCGGACCGGATCTCCAGTTCGCCCGGCCCCTCCAAGACCACGGTGGCGCCGCTGAAGAACTCGATCTGCGCGAGCCCGGCTTCGAGGGCGATCGTGCCGCGCGCCAACATGTCGCCGCTTTTCCGGGCCTCCGCCGGATTCGTCCATCGGGCTCCGACCACTTGGGTGAGAATGGCGAAGCCCTCGCCCATCGCCTCGGGCCGTTCCACTTTCTCCCCGCCCCACCAGCTCCGGGCCAGGAAAGCGGTCAGTACGAGAGCGGCGGCCACCGCGGCGACCGTCGGCCAGGCCGCCCAGCGGGGAAAGGCGATGATCCTGCTACGCGCCGGTCGCGCGTCGGCGTCCTCCCGCCAGGGGCCTACAAGGTCCTCCGCGGACGCGGCGTCGCGGAGTGCGGCATCGAGGTTGGCGACGCGCAGGAAGCGGGCCCGCGCCTCGGGAGATGCCTTCAACGCTCCTTGCAGACGGGCGAAGGCGTCGCCGTCGAGAGTGCCGTTGGCCCAGGCGTCGATGAGTTCGTCGAGCGAATCTTCTGGCGGTTGGTTTTCCATGGTCATCGCTCAGTGTGCCCGCTTCACCTCCGCCTCGATGCAATCCAGGAGCGCGGCCCGCGCCCGATTCAGCATCTTGTAGAAGGCGGTCGCCGATTTCCCGATCTCGGCGGCCACCTCGTTGAGTTTCATGCCCGGTTGGTAGGCGGTCATCACGATCCGGCGCAGGTTCTTCGGCAGGCGGGAGAGACAGGTCTCCAGGGCACGACGTTCCGCCGCCAGCGGCTCACGGGCTTCTTCCGCCTCGATCGCGAGCAACTCCACGAGGTCGTCGTCGAAAACGTGGCGATCCCGCGCCTTGTCGCGCCGCCAAGCCAGGACTTCGAAACGCGCCACCACGCAGGCCCAGCGGAAAAAGTCGGTCTCCGGATCGAACCCCGAAAACTTGCGCCAGAGCACCAGGCTGGTGTTCTGCATGACCTCATCGACATCATCCCAGGAAGGCAGGAGGCTCCGAGTGAAGGCCCGCAGTCCCGGCTCGTGGCGGGTGAAAAGGATCACGAAACGCTCGTATCGCGCGTCGTCGTCGCTTTTCTGCTCTCGGCTGGTCTCTCGGGAATCGGTCATTCGCATCAGGGCGGGCGGCCCTTCACGATATCACTCCGCAAACCACCGGGATTGCCC
>JAUIGT010000478.1 GCA_030432615.1 Verrucomicrobiia bacterium | reverse complement strand
CTCCGTGACGCTGGTCATGGTCACGAAAGACGTCCGTGGGTTGAAACCCCACGGCTAACCTGCCTTGTCGCTACGCGACAGCCGAATGCGCCGGATCGCAGATCGCTTGCGATCGCTCCTGCTCGCGCCACAGTGGTCGGCATGAAAATTCTTGTCACCGGCGGCGCCGGCTACATCGGCAGCATCACCACCGAAGTCCTGATCCAGAGCGGGTATGAAGTGGTGGTCCTCGACAACCTGTTCCAGGGGCACCGGGCGGCGGTGCATCCGGACGCGGCCTTCGTGGAAGCCGACCTCGCCGACAAGCCGGCGGTGGAAGCCGTCTTTCGCGAGCATCGACCGCAAGGCATCATGCACTTCGCCTCTCGCACGCTGGTGGGCGAATCGATGGCGGAACCGTTCCTCTACCTCGGAGAGAATGTGCGCAACGCGCTCAACCTGCTGGAACTGGCGGTCGAATACGGGACGGAGCGGTTCATTCTCTCCTCGACGGCGAATCTCTTCGACGATCCCGAGAAAATGCCGATCGCCGAGACCGAGCGGATCGTTCCTGGCAGTCCCTACGGCGAGTCGAAGTTCCTCATCGAGCGTTTTCTCCACTGGCTCCAGGTGACCAAGGGGCTTCGTTATGCCTGCCTCCGCTACTTCAACGCCTCGGGAGCCACCGAGGAGCGCGGAGAGGATCATTTCCCCGAGATGCACTTGATTCCGCTGGTGCTCCAGGTCGCGCTTGGGCAGCGGGAGAACATCCGCATTTTTGGCGACGACTACGACACGCCCGACGGCACCTGTGTCCGGGACTACATCCACATCGCCGACCTCGCGCGCGCCCACATCCTCGCGTTGGAGGCGCTCACCGACCGCGAGGCGCTCCGCTACAATCTCGGGAACGGCAACGGGTTCAGCGTCAAGGAAGTGATCGAGGTCGCGCGAAAGATCACGGGACACGAGATCCCCGCCGTCATCGATCCCCGGCGCCCCGGAGATCCGGCCACGCTGGTGGCGGACAGCACCACGATTCGCAGGGAACTCGGCTGGGAGCCGACCTACCCGACGCTGGAGTCGATCATCGAAAGCGCCTGGAGCTGGCACCAGCGTCACCCGGACGGCTACGGCGACCGGGCGAAGAGCTGAGCGCGAGGACCCGGCGGAGGGCCGTTTCCTCGTTCACCAGCCGGAGAAATTCTTCGGCTCGTGGTTCGGCAGGTCGCAGTCGAGGTAGAGCGTGCTGGTCGCGGGCAAAGTGTCTCCCGCATAGTTGTAGAGTCCGCCCGCCGGGCAGTCGGGCTCGATCGGCACCAGCTTGTCGGCGCCGATGATTTTCGTTTTCAGGTTGGCAACGGTGTCACCCGGGGCGAGCCCGGCAAGATTCCCGTAGGAGCGAACCGCTTTCTGCACCGAGGCGATGTTCTGGATGCAGTGAGCGCGGTCGGTCCCTCGCTTGTAGGCGATGGAACCCATGAAGAGCACGGAAGTGAGGGTCAGGAGCACGGAGATGACCAGCGTGACTTCAATCAATGTCATGCCGCGGCGCGGGTGAGAGGATTCGGGGAGGAGGACGGGTTTCATATTTCTAGTAGATTATATTAATTATGAAAATTCAAGAAAAAAGGCGACTGCCCGCCTAGATGAGCGAGCAGTCGCCCCTTGCGTTTGGAGGGGAAGGTTTTGCGGAAAACTCGACCGGAGCGTCTACCATCCCGAGACGGTGGAGGGCACGTGATCGGGAAGGCTGCAACTGAGGTAGGCGACGCTGGCGAGAGGGATGGTGTCTCCGCCGTAGGTGTAGGTGCCGCCCGAGCGGCAGACGGGTTCGGCCTCGATGAACTTGTCGGGGCCGATGATCTCGTCCTTCAGGTTGGCGACGCTGTTTCCGGGCCCCAGGGCAAACAGGTTCGAGTAGGAACGCATCGCCTTCTGCACCGAGGCGATATTCTGGATGCATAGGGCGCGATCCGATCCCTTCTTGTAGGCGCTTACGCCCAGGAAAAGGACGAGGATCATTCCGAGGAGCACGGAAACCACCAGGGTGACCTCAATGAGGGTGAAAGCCCGCATTGACCGACGTTGCGAACAGATTGGTGTCTTCATTTGGAGTGATGGGAAAATTAAAATCCATAATTTCCATAATTAGCAAGACAAAAAAATCTCCCGATGAATTTTCCGGAGTTCGATGACTCACGATTCGGGCCCGGGAGATCCTGGTCCTCCGGTTCGGATGAATCCAGACAACCGCGAGAGAACGAATCCGAGAAGGTCGGTCCGAATCTCGCCCCGGAGGTTTCCGGATTTCGGAAAACTACCGCAACGATTTGGCCTCGGAAGCCAGCTGGGAACGGAGGGCCTCCAAGCCGTATCGATAGCGCGAGGCGGCGGTGTTCTGCGAAATGTCCAGGGTTTTCCCGATCTGGGCGAAAGTCAGATCGCCCCAGAGCTTCAGGGTGATGACTTCCCGAAATTTCTCCGGCAGCGCGGCCAGCGCCACCTGCAGGGCGCGGGTTTCGTCGTCGTCCGGCAATTCGAACCAGGCGACCGGCGGCCCTTCGTCCGCGACCACGGTCTGCTCGCGTTGCTTGCGGCGATCGTGGGAGCGAGCCAGATCAACGGCGCACCGGCGAATGTTGGTGTAGATCAGGCCCAGCAATTCCTCGCGGGGCTTGTCGCCGTGGCTCTTCCACGTCTTCACCAGCGCATTCTGGAGCACATCCTCGGCGTCCGCCTCGCAACGAGTCTGCTGACGGGCGTAGAGCATGAGCCGGGGACCGTATTCCCGGAGCCATTCGGACCATGTGGCGCGATCTGCCATCACCTTTTTAAGACGTATGAAACCGGCATTTCCTTTAAAAAAAGCGCCGAGATTTCCAGAATTTGTCTGGAAGAACGAAAAAACTTTCTCGTCCGCCCACTTCAGCGAAAGGCGTGGAAGAGCGGCGAGAAGGGAAGCATTCCCGTCCTGGCGAGCCCTCCCAGGAGCCGCTGTCCGGCGGGTTCGACCAGGAACGGATGCAGGGCGCGCGACAGCCAGAGGCGCTTCCGGAAGCGGCTGGAAATGGTGCTCCGGTAGCGCAGGGACGCTTCCGTCCAGTCGATCTCACCCCGGGACCATCGGTAGAGCGGGGCAAGGGCGTGGGCGGAGCTTTCGAAGGCCATCGACATCCCGTTGCCGGTAAAGGGGCCGATGATGGCAAACTGGTCCCCGAGGGCGAATCGGTCCGGGTTTTCTTCCGGACCCGATCCCTGCCGGCCGAGTCGAAAGGCACTGACCCCGACAGCGGAATCCGGATCCCGATCCGCGGCGCCCAGGCGATCGGCCAGGGAGGTGAGACCGCAGGCTTCCAGGTAGGCGGGGAGTCTTTCGGCGCCGGGACCACGGACCTCCGGGCGCAGCCGGAAGAGGCCGCAGACATTGAACAGGCCATCCTCAACCCGGGAGACGCCGGCATAGCCGCCGGAACCGAGATGCATCTCCAGGTCGGTGACCGCTTCGAAGCGGCGCAGGTGACACTTGAGACCGATCCAGTCGCTGCCGGGTTCCCGGGGACGACCGGAAGCGTGGACGAGACCGGTTGGTTCGTTTTGCCCGATCTCGACGCGGAATCGACTCCCGGTCCGCAGTTCGCCCCCCGCTTCCTGGAAACGCCGCGCCAGTTCGGCATCGAGCCGGAAGCGGGAAACTCCAGACGCGGGGAATGGCAAGTCGCGCGAGAACAGGCGGCGCGAACCCGCGTACCACGACGTGGAGCGGTTCGGCGTCGAATTCTCGAGCAGCCCGCCGATCCCGAGCCGGTCGAGTGTCTCTTCTTTCACTCCGCAGATGAATTCGCCGCACACCCGGTGGCGCGGATAGTCGCCGGCTTCGTGGACGACAACGGGAACGCCGCGGCTCCTCAGCCCGATGCCCAGCGAGAGCCCGGCGAGGCCGCCGCCGATGATCGTAACGGGTTTCATGGCGAAAGGCGGCGGGCTTCCAGGCGGTGCGCGCCGAGCGCGGAACGGTGGATGCGCAGGTCCCATTTCGCGTCGTCGAGGCCCAGCAATTCCGCCAGTTCCCGGTCGCGGAATCCGGCGTCGATGCTGACGTGCAAATCGTGGCGGGTGGTTTCGGAGAAAAGGGCGGGCGCCAGATTTCCCTGCGCATGGTGAATCCGGTAGCGGGCCGGTTCGGAGAACAGGAGGTAGGAAAAGCGGTCGAAGTTTTGCCCGAGCGTTCGCAATTCCTCCGCCTCGAAATGGTGGAGAAACAGCGATGCCACCAGCCCGCCCGGCGGGGCGGATTCCAGGAGATCGAAGACATTCCCGCGCAACCAGTCCCAATGCGCCGGCCAGTCGTCGGGGCGCGGGGCGAAATCGATCCCGGTGACCCGCAGCTGGGCTCGCCGCTGCCGGGAGACCACCTGGGCGAGAACGCCGTCGCCCGCCCCGATTTCCGTCCACGCCAGATCGGGCGCTTCGGCCTGGAGACGCGCCATTCGCCCGGCGATCCAGCGGTAGTTCCCCATGAGCCCGTTGATCAGGCGGAGATCCCGCCGGCTGCGAATCGCCTCGGGATGATCGGGAGGAAGGGAATCGAGGATCTCCGGAACGACGGTCCGATGGGCGGGACAGGAGGGCGATTCGAGACCGAAGAAACCGAGCATCATGAGGGGTTACGCCTATTGGTCGCTGGTCGGCCGAGGAACTTGCGTCGTTCCGGACAGGTAGGCGATGAGATCCCGAACCTCGGATTCGCTGAGAGTCTGGAGCAGGCCCGCGGGCATCATGGAGTTCCGCATCTCCTGTCGCCCGGCAATCTCGGCGGCGGGAATGACCACCTGCTCACCGATCGATTGCAGGGTGAGCGCGTTTTCGTTTTCGGAAACCACGAAGCCGCTCACC